>NZ_CALKTL010000111.1 GCF_937997405.1 uncultured Campylobacter sp.
TCGCTTTCATCGTATCTTGGTGCATTATCGTTTAGCATGTCGCCGTTAGGATTAGTCATTTTTGCATCCCATAAAAATAAAATTTCACTATGCTTTGCCAACTCACTCATTGTCTTCTCCTTGTTTTTGATTTTCTTTTTTAAATTTTGCATAATCATTAAACCCTTTAATGAAAGCAAAAGAAATCTCCTGTTGAGCTACTCTTATATTTTTCGGGTATATAAAATAAGTGGTAACTAATTGTGATAAATCATTGTTCTTGGGAGTATTTAGACTAAATAGCTTCTCAAAATAGGTTGCTTTATTAAAAATAGCTTTTAAATTTGATTCCGTTATTCTTTTGGTCGATAACCATTTTTTAAACGTCTCGTTCTTTTTTACAACTTTCCCGTTAGGATTATACGAACTATCGATAATACCTTTTGAATAAGCGCCTATTAAATAAGCTCCTTTTATTAAGCCATTCTCAAAATAATCGGGTTGCTCAAGCAATAATTTTTCAAAATATTCAGAAAAAAGTTCCATTCTACATCCTTATTGCATTTATATCTTTTAAAAATTTTAAAACCTTGTTTTCGTTCTCTACAAAAACATTCGGATACATTATCCACTCTTTTATGCCATCTTTCAATTTACTTTTATTTTCACCGTCAAACTCTCTAAAGTGCTCAAAACGCTTTAAAACTTCTAGATAACTTATTTTTAAATATCCTAAAAGCAATTTTGCTAAATATATTTTTTCTTGTAAAATTTTATTTTTCAAATTTGCAATGCTATTTGTAGATATAGCAAACTGTTCCGTAATCCTAAAATAATCCTTTAAATATACAAATCTGATATCATCATCCTCGTCTTGAACTCGTTTCATAGCATCCGTAATATGATCTTCTTGCATCAAATTCACTACCTCTCTTATCCTGCTTGGCAAAACATCTTCAAGAGTAGCAAATATTTTAACAGATAAATTGGTAACATTCACCTCCGTAAAGAATATATCGAGCGTAAAACTATTAATATATTTGAAATTTTCTATTTGCTTATTCAATTTTCCAATAAAGCTCTCTTCCCTAGCAGCTTCATCACTTAAAGTATTTGATTTCTCAAGAAAATTTATCATTTCCTTAAAAATATCTTCGTCAAAATTTACCATAGACGGAATTATTATATATTCTAATCCTTTGTAATAAAATTTAAGATTGTTTATCGCATACATCCAGCCTTTTTTGACCGATTTTGCCGTATTTTTTGACATAGGAAGACGGCTTATGGATTGCTCTTTAAATTTGTCATCATAATTATCCATAGTAAAAAACTTGACATTCGGATCATACCCGCAAGGTTCTTTTTCTTGGGTAACAATATCTATCTGTTCCTTTAAAAAAGCGTTCCCTTTTTTGTCCTCTATATGAGGCTTTACAAATTCATTAAGATAATTTTGCAAAACTTCCGGCATGAGCTCATAAAAACTTTTGCCATTTATAAGTAAAATCAGAAAATAATCGCCTTGCTTAAAGTCTTTCAATCCAAGCTCATCATTTTTGTAGTTATCTATATAATCAAAAACAATCTTTGCTAAACTATGATTTTGTGGATTTGAATAGATTAAAATGGAATTTTGTAAGGTATGCGAAATAGCTTGGAATTTTTTATATAAATCTTTTTCGTTTTGATACTCGTAGTTTGGGTATAAATAATATGAATTACTAGTTCCACCTATCTTTTTTGTAAAAAATGTTTTTATGGTGTCTAATGAAGTTCGTGATAGTTTTGGAGTACTAAGAAGCCTCCCGTTCTCAATTTTAAAATCAATAGCCAAAGTTATATGGTCACTATCCTTAAAATTGGAACTTTTAATCATAGCCTTAACATCGTCGTCACTTAGCAGGCTGCCAATTTTATAGAGTTTATGAGCTAATCCCATATCTTATTTTTACCTTAAGTATTTTAGTTAATTTTACGACCATTTTACTTAAATATTTCTAAAATTATTCTAGATTTGAAATCAGAATAAGATTAAGGCATTAAGAGGCATATTTTATTGTGATTCAAAACTAATTGCAATAAATACTGAACTCTATCTGCCCAAAATTTATGTCAAATATTTTAACATCTACGATAGGGCTAAAAAATATACACAAAATGCACACTATAATGCAGATTAAAGAATAAGGTTTCCCGTTGGGATTTAAAATTATTGTTTTAAAGGTTGTGACCTTATTCTTTTTGCTTTACAACCCCCAAAACCCCTACTCCGTAGTTCATACACCCACTTCCAGCGCCCGTGCCAAGGATCAAATTTATTAGTTCAGCCCTAGCTATAATTCTCCATCTTGCTTGCCACGCATATACCGGCTCGCGATTGTTGCCATAATAGAATTTCACAGACTCACCCGGCTTTTGCCACAATAAATTTAGCTCCATTTCGCCATCATATTTTCGCTCCATAATCGTTTCAAATCGCTGTAAAATATTTGTCTTCATCATCTCTAAATGCCTGCTATCTTGCGGCTGCAAATAGACTTTATGCCCCAAAAGCCCGCTTACTGCGCACGCCACGTAGCCTTGCACAATAGCTTCGTTCTCGCAAATTTTATGATTTTTCGCTTCGACGGTAGTTTGCGTAAATAGAATTTCACCCAAGCTTAGCCCGTCTTTTAGCACTGCTAGCGCGATTTTACGTTCAAACTCCGGCTCGCATGAAGCAAATCGCACGCGCAAATCCTCTCCTCGCAAGATAAAATCAAACACCGTGCGTTTAAAAATTTTACCGCTTGATTCGTGCCTGTATCCTACGTGCTCTGAAGCTGGCAGATAGCGATAAAGAAAGCCCTGAATCAGCTGCGAGAGAGATTTTGTGATTTTTAGATTTTTAGTTGGTAATTTTGCGTTGATGATTAGCATTTGCGCTCCTTTGCGCGGTAAAATTTTGCCCAAGATTCGTGCAAACCTTGGGCGAATGAGCTCTAAGCGGAATTAAAATCCTATCTCTTTGATATCGGCAAACTGCAAAAACGCGCGATAAATTTGCCCGATATTTGCGATACGATTTGCGCGTATCGCGGCATCCTGGACGTTTATCATCACATTATCGAAAAAATCATCAATCACGCCTTTAAGCCCAAATAGTGAGCGCAGATACCCACTCACGTCGTTTTCGTTGAGCTTAACCGCCCTGAACGCCGCATTTAGCGCATGCTCAGCGTCGTGTTCGAATAGGTTTTCGTCCACCGCGCCTATTTTTTCGTCCTTGATGATATTGGCTAGGCGCTTAAAAGTCGCGAAATTTTCCCCGAAATCCGCTGCTGCTGCGATCTCGCCCAGCGCCTTTATGGCCTTGCTTAGTCGTAATAGATCGTTTTCGCCGCTTGCGATGCACGCCTTGATCACGGACGGATTTATCTCGTCAAAAATTCCATATAATCTATCTTTCATAAAATCCAGCAGCTTAGAAATGTCAAATTTCTTATAATTTGGCGCCAGCTTTTGCGCCAGCGTATTCGCATCAAAGCTCAATCCTTGATTTAGTAAAATTTTAATTAGCCCAGTAGCTGCGCGGCGAAGCGCATACGGATCTTTATTGCCGCTTGGAACTTTATTGATACTAAAAAGCCCCAGGAGCGTTTCAAATTTCATCGCCACAGCGATTATGCTACTAAATACACCGCTTGGCAGCTCGCTATCCTCGCCGCTAGGCAGATATTGCTCGCGTATCGCGCGGCATACATGATCTGCCAGTCCAGCATGTGCGGCATAGTAACTACCCATAATGCCTTGAAGCTCGCTAAATTCGCCAACCATCGTGCTGCTAAGGTCTGCTTTACTAAACATTACGGCATTTTCTATGTCCTGCACAAAATCCTTTTTGCCGATCTCCGCCTCAATCTGCGTAGCATAATCTACGCTCAGTGCCCTTGCTACAGCTAGCTCGCGCACCTGCTTATCATAAACCGAGCCAAGGGCTTGCATATAGGATATTTGTTTAAGTTTTTCAGGGCTAAATTCCGCTTGCAAATCGCTTTTCCAAAAAAACATAGCATCGCTTAGGCGCGCGCGTAAAACTTTTTCATTGCCGCGTACTACAAGCTCGTCATCATCGGTGATCGCATTACTAACGACAACGAAGTGATTGCTTAGGCTTTTACCCTCGAAAACGGGAAAATAGCGCTGATTCTCCTTCATCGAAGTGATAATGACCTCTTTTGGCACGCTTAAAAAATCTCGCTCAAAGCTGCCTAACAGCGCTGTCGGATACTCGGTGATCGCCGTTACTTCATCCAGCAATGCAGGATCGACCTCGATCTTAAAGCCATGCTTTTTCTCGAGCTTTGCAAACTCGCTTAGAATTTTATCCTTTCTTTTTTGCTCGCTTAAAATTACGCCGTTACGCTCCAGCAGTGCGAAATAATCTGCGGCGTCTTTAAATTTAATCGCTTCATAGCCAAATTTTCTATGCGGAAAAAATGTAGCTGCGCTTCGCACGCCATAAATTTCAAAATCTACGTTTTGACCGCCCAAAACGCAGGCTATGCTTCTTATAGGACGGATAAACTCAAACTTGCCGCTACCCCAGCGCATCGCGCGTCCAAAATTTAGCGATCGTAAAAACTCCTCTATCATTTCGCCTAGGATTTCACGACTATCGCGCCCCTTTTGCACCGCATCATGGTAGAGCACCTCTTTGCCGCCCACCTGCCGAAATTCCAGCTCGCTTTCGCTTATGCCACATTTTTTAGCAAAACTTAGCGCTGCAGGGCTCCACGCGCCGTTTTTTAGGGCGACGGATTTTGGTGCGCCCGTGCTTACGATCTGCGCATCATCGCCGCGTTGTGGAAAATCCTCGTGAAATAACACAAATCTACGCGGGCTAAATTCGAAGCGAAAGTCGCTATTTATGCGGTTAGCCTCAAGTACCGCGCGCCATTTTGGCGCGATATTCGCACGCTCTTTTAAAAACGGGATCGCAGGCAGCTCCTCGACCCCAATCTCAATGAGTAGTTCCATCTTTATCCTTTTTTCGTTGATTTCGTTTTTCGTTTTTCTCCATCATTTCGCGGTTAAATCCTACGATCATAAATATCATAAAAAGCACGAAAAGTGCGGTTATAACGGCGTGTATCATTCTACTATAAATTCCTTTTGCCCTTTATAAATCGTAAAATAGGCATTTTTAAATTCTAAATTTTTACCGTTTTGCACAGGAGCGCTTTTGCGAAAAATTCTAAACTCGCCCGCGCTTTTTAGATCAATTATGCCGTCTTTAACGTCACCTTTGATCGTGCCTATCACATCTCCTGCGCGCAGCTGCCGAACCGATGCGCTAGGCAAAACGTATGGTGCGATAGAGCCTACGTTGCCGCTTCTATATACGATCTCAAAATCGTCGATTTCAAAGCTTTGCTTATAAAATTTCGTCTTTTTTACTAGCAGATCGAGTTTATCACCTAGCTGCAGCCCGCTGCCGCCATAGACAAAAACTCCGCTTCCATCTTGGGAGATCGCAAAGCCATGGCGGTTTGTAAAGCTCACGACTGCGCCTTTTATCAGCATAGGCTCGCTTATAATGCACCCGTAAAGCTCCTCTATCGTGACGGTCTTTGCGGAGCTAGCGGTATTTTTAACTAAAAATTCTTGCTTTTTCGGCGTAGATTTTAAAGCGCCCCCGTCCGTCAGAATGAAGCTAATCGGAAAATGATCGGAAGCGGTAGAGGATTTAGCAACCGCGAAGCTGTCCTTTTTATATCCCGGCTCGCTACTAAAAAAATCGTCACTAAGCAAGATATGATCGAGCACCGCACCGCTTTCATGAGACTCACAAGAGCTAAAATGCTTTAACTGCGAGCAGGGATGCAGCGCCCACAAATCGCTAAATCCATCGCGCTCGATAAGCTCGTTTAGCAAAGAATTTCGCCCGAAATTCGTATTAAAATCTCCCGCTACGATAGCGCGTTGGTGCCCTTGCAAAACCTCGCGCAAAAAGGCGAAATTGCGCTTGCGCTCGCTTAGCGGATTGCGTGCAGAGAGCATATGTACGACATAAAAGCTAAAATCAGTGCCGCCAAGCGCGAAATCAGTGCGCAAAATATCTCTAGTTTTAAGCTCTATCGGGCGGTAGGTTTTTTGAAATTTTATCGGTATGCGCGACATCACCGCCACGCCCGCAGGTGCAGTCTGCGCGCGCGAAAAAGCGTAGAATTTATAGCCCGCTTTCTGCGCAAGCGCTTTTAGCACGGCTTCGTTTTCGATCTCTTGCAGCCCCAAAATATCGGCATTAAGCGCGCTTATCTCGTCCGCTACCGCTTGCAGCTTGCGCTCGTATTTTTGCTCGCTCCAACCACCGCGCCCGATCTCAAAGTCCGCATACTCCGTGCCGTCGTTTACGCCGTCGAATAAATTTTGCACGTTAAACGATGCGATCTTCAGCTCCGCCGCGTTCGCGCCGCAGAAAAACATCGCAAAAAGTAGCGCTAAAACTCGCAAACCGCGCTCCTAAAGTCGAATTCATCGATATTTTGGCGAATCGCTTCGTAGGTTACGATGCCCACGCTGGTGGCCAAATTTAAACTGCGCCCCGCCCCGCTCATCGGGATCGTGATGCAGTTTTCGCGGTTTGTGCGCATGATCTCAAGCGGCAGTCCGTGCCCCTCCGAGCCGAAAATCAAAAAATCGCCCGGCTGAAATTCCGCCTCGTAGTAGAGCTTGTTCGTCTTTGTCGTCGCAAAAAAGAAGCGCTGCTTAAATTTCTCGTTCGCCGCCATAAACTCGTCCCAATTTTCCCAAATTTTAAGATCCAAGCTCGCCCAGTAATCAAGCCCCGCGCGGCGCAGATGCTTATCGTCGATAACGAATCCCAGCGGCTTGATCAGATGCAAGCGGCACCCCGCATTGACGCACATACGCCCGATGGAGCCGGTGTTTGTGTGGATCTGCGGATATACTAACACGATATTAAACATCAAAAACCGCCGATTTTGCACGAGCAGAATTTTGCAATTTAAAATTCCGCGAGGCAAAGTTTTGAGATTTAGAATTTTGCAAAGCTAAATTACGTGGCTTGGAATTTTGCGCGGTAAATCCTTGTAAATTTGAATGGGCAAAATTCCATAATTTGAAATTCTGTGAAATAAAATTTAGGTCCGTGATTTTGCGATACTGCAGGACGTCAGATCTCTCCTTGTAGCGACACGGCTCTTGCATTTTTTTGTGGTGCGGCGAGGCAACTGCTCCCATAGCACAGGACGCGCAATACGGCTCGCTAAATTTTGCTTTAATGCGTTTAATATGACGCAGGCTGTGAGATTTTGTGCCAAGATGCCCTAATCTGCAAAATTTCATCTCGCTGTAATGCGAGCCGTGAAATTCCGTCTCGCCGCTACGCGGCTCGTATAATTTCTCGCCGCAGCGATGTGATCTGCGAAATTCTCTCGATCCATAAAACTTCGCCTCGTGGGCTTTTTCGGTATGGCGACACGACGGATGAAATTTTAATAGGTCAAATTCCGCGTCGTGAAATCCTACCGAGCTAAGCTTTGCACTATGAAATCTTACGCCGGAAAAATTTAAATTTCGCTCGCCATAAAAGATAAAATTTCGCGCAGCAAAAATCACGGGATTTCGCCTGCGATCAAAGCAAAAAGCGCATTTTTGCAAAGACGCAGCATTCTTGCAAAACGCGTAAATTTCGTCGCGACGATAGAATTTTTTCATAAAACTAGCTCCTAAATAAAACGGCGATTTTACAGAAATCTCTCTAAATTTACGCTTTTAAAGCCGCTACAAACGCCCTAATCTCCGCTTCTTGCAGCCTCTTGATCTCCTTGCCGATCGCAGCGCCGCGCAGATTGCGAGCGACATCTGCGGCGCAAACCAAGCTTTTAAATTTCTTATCCCAAATCCCAAGCCGCTTCGCCGCTTGCACCCTACCTTTACAATACAGCCCGAGCCACTGCTTAAGCGGCATTTTTAGAGCGATTTTGCATAGCCGCTCGTCGCTTACCCGCTTAAAAAACGGCTCGCTAAGTAGCCTTTTATAAAGAGAATTTAGCCCTAAATTCTTTAAAATCTTATTTTTATCTAATCCTAAAAAATTCAAAAACGCGTATAAAAAAAACATTTCATTTCTCACGAAAGATTCGCCGCGCTCTATGAATTGCATCAGTCGCTCATGCACTAGCGGATCAATCCGCAATCCAAAAACCCGCTCATAAAGCCCCAGCTCTTGCATTAGCATCATTCCGTATCGGTGCGCAGGTGCACGGAAAAATTTAATCAGCTCTGCTTTAACGCGTTCGCAACTAAGATCGCTAACGTCGATACTACGCATGAGCTCTAAGGTGCGCGGCTCGGCGCAAAGCTCAAATCTCGCGGCAAACTGCACCGCGCGATACACGCGCAAGCTATCCTCCACGAAAGTGTGCGGATCAACCACTCGCAAAATACGT
>NZ_CALKTL010000112.1 GCF_937997405.1 uncultured Campylobacter sp.
TGATTTTTTCATTTTTCTCTCCTTGTAAAAAATCAGCGAAAGTATATCATTTCGCTTAGTAAATTTGCCTTAAATTTTAATCAAATACGACCGTTTTTTTAAATTTATAGCGCTTTTGAAATTTTAAAATTTTAATCTCGCCGCGACGCTTATATTTTTTAAAATTTAACTCATCTTTAAATTTTAAAATTTCGGCTCTTGGTTTAGCAACAACCGCCGGTGCTCTTTAAAATTCCGACCTTGCCGTCTCTTGGAGCTACAGCGTAAAATCACTTCTCTTCAAATCTAATCTGCACCGATTTTTTGTGCGCGCCTAGCCCCTCTGCGTCCGCTAGCGCCATACACACGCCTCCGAGCTCGTCTATGGCGCGTTTATTTAGCGCTATGATCGAGCTTCGTTTGATGAAGTTATAAACCCCCAGAGGCGAGAAAAATCGCGCGCTTCCGCCTGTCGGCAGCGTGTGGTTGGGGCCCGCGAGGTAATCGCCCATCGCCTCGGGCGTGTAGTGACCCAAAAATATCGCGCCTGCGTGGCGTATGCGCGGAAGCAGCTCGTAGGCGTTTTCGGTCGCGATCTCGAGGTGCTCGACCGCAAGCTCGTTCATCAGCTCCACGCACTCGTTCATATCGCGCGCGATGATGATCGCGCCCTTGTTTTGGATGCTGGCGCGAGCGATCGGTTCACGTGCAAGCGTAGGCAGCTCGCGCTCGATATGCTCTGCGACGGCAAGAGCGAATTTTTCATCGTCGCTTATCAAAAAGCTGCTCGCGATCTCGTCGTGCTCGGCTTGGCTGAGCAGATCCACAGCGATGTTGCGCGGATTTGCCGCGGCGTTTGCGATGATGCCCACTTCGCTAGGGCCCGCGATCATATCGATATTTACGTCGCCGAACACGAGCTTTTTAGCAGTTGCGACGAAGATATTCCCGGGACCCGTGATGACATCGACCTTGCCGATCGTGCGCGTGCCGTATGCCATCGCCGCGATCGCGCTGGCGCCGCCCACTTTGTAGGCCTTTTTGATCCCCAGCACATGCATAGCCGCAAGCAGTAGCTCATTTACGACGCCGCCCACGGCGGGGGTGCAGACGCTGATATCCTCTACGCCCGCGACGATTGCGGGGATCGCGTTCATCAGAAGCGAGCTCGGATACGCTGCCTTGCCCCCCGGGATATACAGCCCCGCGCGATCCACGGGCGTAATTTTTTGCCCGAGCATCGCGCCGCTTGGATCGAAGCTAAACCAGCTTCTCTCAAGCTGCTTTTCATGATAGGCGTAGATGCGCTCGTATGCGACTTGTAGCGCGTTTTTAAGCTCTGCGGTTAAGCCTTCATACGCAAGACTCATCTGCTCTTGCGTGATAGCCAGATCGCCCTGCACGCGCCATCTGTCAAATTTCTCAATCTGTTCAGCTAGCGCCTCATCGCCGCGCGCTCTGATATCTTCGATGATACCGCTTACGACGGGCATTACCGATCTCATGTCCGTCTCGCCGCGGCGCACCAACCTCGCAAATTCCTCTTTGAAATTTGCGTCCGTGCTTTTTAAAATTTTCATTTTTGCTCCTTGTAATGCTTGGAATTTTAACGCTTTTTGCTAAATTTCGCCTTTAAGCTCGCGGCTGTATAAATTTAAAGACCTTTTGGGCCCGCCGATTTTCAAAAGATTAAGCGAAAATGAAATAAAATAGCCGAAATTTTAAATGGAGCGATGTATGAAAAAGATATTTTTAGCGCTGATCGCTACGGCGGCCTTATCGCTAGCAGAAGCCATGGCTTTGCCATCGGCGGAACAAGAAGATCCCGGTATAAGCAGATTACAAAGCGAATGCGATAGCAACAATACCTTAGCATGCGTGAATCTCGCCATGGCATACTATTCGGGCGATGGCGTGAAGCAGAATTATGAAAAAGCAAGGGAGCTAAATTCTAAAGCCTGTAGTTTGGGCGACGGCTGGGGTTGCACCACCTTGGGGGCGTCATACGAATACGGCAAGGGCGCGGAGCAAGATTATAAAAAAGCGACCGAACTGTATTCTAAGGCCTGCGACTTAAAAAATAGCATAGCTTGCGGCAATCTGGGTGTTTTATACCACTCAGGCAAGGGAGTAAAGCAAGATTACCAAAAAGCAACCGAACTGCTTTCCAAGGCTTGCGATTTGCAAGAAGGTGACGGATGCTACAATCTCGGGCTTTTATATGCATCTGGCGAAGGCGTAAAACAGGACTACAAAAAAGCGAGCGAGCTATATTCAAAAGCTTGCGATTTAAAACATGGCGAAAGCTGTCATAATCTTGGAATTTTATATGAAAAAGGGGAAAGCGTAAAACAAAGCTACCAAAAAGCGAATGAACTATACTCTAGAGCTTGTGAGTTAGAGCTTGCCCAAAGCTGCTATAATCTCGGGAATTCATATGAAAATGGTAGTGGCACAAAGCAAAACTACAAAAAAGCATATGAGTTATATTCTAAGGCTTGCGATCTAGGATTAGTCAATGGGTGCTACAATATGGGAGTCCTATACTATTTGGGCGAGGGCGTAGAGCGAGATTCTAAAAAAGCAAACGAGCTATTTTCGAAGGCTTGTCGCTTGGAATTTGCCGACGGTTGCTATAATCTTGGGATTTCATATTTCTATGGTGAAGGCGTAAAACAGGATACAAACACTGCAAAAAAATATTTAAATAAGGCTTGCGATTTAGGATCTCAAGTCGGTTGCGACGGATATAAAAAGTTAAATGAGCTAGGCTTTTAATTCATTTAAATTTTTAAGCCGCCCGTGAGCCTGCTTAAATTTACAGCTTAAATTAAAAGTCTAAATTTAAACCATATTATCGCGTGGCAGCGCTAAAAGCGCGTCAAAATATGCAGGGCTTAAAATTTATATCCATTCCGCTGCGGCAGATGCTGCGTAAACGCTGCATAAAATTTAGCGAGCCACTCCCTTTTACGACATTCGTGCCAAAATAAACGGATGCATTCCGCCGCCGTTGAAATTTCAGATGAGCCGTTAATTCTTTAGGAATTTTAAAATTTTAAGCTCTTCCTTTTTGCGGACTAAAATTTCGAGCGAGCCGTTAAGGGCGAGCTACTAATTCGTAGCGTTCGCGTCGAACTGCAAAAATTTCCTGATCTCCTCCATCGCCTCTTTGTTTGAAAGGGTAAATTTTATCTCGATGCGGCGGCTAGCGTCCTTGTCCTCGACGCCTCTACGCATCACGGGCTGCGTGTAGCTGCGACCGCTGGCGATGAGATATTTTTGCAGTCGCTCGTCTTTATTCCACGAGTTGATGAAATCCATCACAGCAAACGCCCTGTTTTGCGACAGCTCGAGGTTGTACAAATACCCGCCGTCGCTGTCCGTGTGCCCTTCGATGATGATCTGATCTAAATTTTCGCGAATTTCATCGTTATTCAAAAGCGTGGTGAAATAGCTCTGCAGCGTCGAGCGGAGCGTCTCTTTGGCGCCCTCTTTCAGCTCGCTTGAGCCTTTGTCGAAAAGGATCGACGAGCTTAGCGTCATCGCGCCGCTTTCGTTATCGATGCGGATCTTGCCGCCCAGCTTTTCCTTCAGATCGGCGATGATCTTGACCTTCATTCCAGTGAGGTTGCGGATGCGGTTTTTCGTGACGTTGAGGTCTTGTAAAATTTTATTAAAATCGCTCTGCTTCTGCGTGAGCTGATCGAGCAAAAAGGCGATTTTAAGCTCGTTTTGACTGATCGTAGCGTTGGCGTCGTCGCGCGCTTTTTGCAGAAGCGAGTTGATGTCTAAATTTTCTTTTTTCAGCTTCTCCGCCATCTCGGTTAGATCTTCGATCTGTATGAAATAGATGGAATTTTGCTTGCGAAGGTCCGTGTTTTCGATGTTTAGTTTCTCGAGCTGGTCGCTAAAAATTTTATTCAGCGCCTCAAGCTCGGCGCTTTTTTTCTCCTGGCTTTGCAGGCTTGCTAGCGCGCTTGAAATTTGACTTTCTTTCTCCTGCAGATTGCTTTGCGTGAGGAAGTATTTGACGATGATGCCGCCTACTAAAAGCACGAAAACAAAAAGCAGTCCCGCCATCAAATCGGCGTACGCGATCCAAAAGGTCTCTTTTTCTTCGTTATTCGTTTTCATCTAAAAGTGCTTTTTCATCGATGCTCGCAAGCGTTTTTCGAAGCTCTTCGATGATGCTTTCGTTGCTCGTTCGCGCAGTGTCCTCTCCAGCTAAAAGGGCCTTCAAATCCGCGCTTAATCCCTTAAAGCTAGCGTCAATTTTAGCGGCGTAAGCATTCTGTGAACTTGAAATTTCGCCCGCAAACCCGCCCAAGGAAGCATTTAGGCTCTTGATTTGAGTGCTTAATGCACTAGTAATGTTAGCCAGCTCGCCTTGCCCGTCCGTTAAAGTCTTAGACTGGCTTAGATACTGCGCGGAAATTCCGTTTTGAATTTCGATTAGGCTTGCAGACACGGACTTAAGCGCAGATAAAATTTGAGCGAAGCTCTTATCTAGCTCACCGTGAGCGAGATTTGTCCTTTGGATCATCTCTCCTGCCTTTTCAAGCTCTTCTTGTGTAATCGCCATACTTCGCTTCTCGGCTTCCATCACGCTTTCAAACGCGCCGATTTTTTCATCGATTAGGCGGTTTAGCCTTTCGGTAAAATTCGTAGAGCTCATCATCGCAAATGAGCGCGAAATTTCAGAATTAGCGTTTAAAATTTCACTCAGATAGCCCTGTGTTATTTCGTCTTTGTTCCAGAAAAAATTTTTAGTGGAATTTTTGTATTTGATGAGCAGACGCTCATATTTGCTAATGCCTTTTTTCTCAAAATATATCCACCAAAGCGCCAAAAAGATTCCATAGATCGAGACGTAAAACGCCGTACCTACGCCGCCTAGAAGCTGCGCGATCTCGGTTTCGAGCCCATCGATATTGCTTGAGGAAAAGTGTGGCATCGAAATCGCAATCGAGATGAAAGTTCCTAAAATTCCAAGCATCGGAAAGACTGCCGACGCGACGGAAGCGTAGTTTTGATTACGCAGCGAATAGCCGTATTCGTCCACAAAAAGATCAAAGCTGGCATCTGATTTTTTTTTGCCGCCGATACTTAAGAGATTGGCGACGATGTAATTCTTTAGCTCACGCTTGAAATCATCGATATTATTTTGAAAATTTAAGCAGCCATATTCTGCATTATGACGAGCTAAAATTAGTGCAATAATGAGCAAAACTGCAAGCATCAGGATCGAGTGCGTCTCTACCTTCAGCCCGATAAGCCCCAAATAGCCCAGCAAAAACACCACAAAAACCGCAATTGGCAGAGCTGCGATCTTAAAAAAAACGCCCGCTAACGAGCGCTCCTTCGCCTCAGGTAGCGTGATATCGAGCACTTCGTTATTTGGGCGATCCATATTAGTTCCTATTTAGGCAATTTAGATTGTCAAATGCGACTTGCAAGCGCGCCACCATACTCTGCTCGCCTGCTCTCAGCCATTTGCGCGGATCGTAGAATTTTTTATTCGGTTTATCCTCACCTTCCGGATTGCCGATTTGAGCTTGCAAATAACCGCGATTTTTGGCCTCATAAGCGCGCACGCCGTCCCAAAATGCCCACTGCGTGTCAGTGTCGATATTCATCTTAACGACGCCGTAGCTCACGGCCGCCTTGATATCGGAGGTCTCGCTGCCACTGCCGCCGTGAAAGACGAAATTTACGGGCTTTTCGGATTGCAGATTAAATTTTTCGCGGACGAATTTTTGCGAATTTTTTAGAATTTCGGGTCGCAGCACGACGTTGCCCGGCTTATACACGCCGTGGACGTTGCCAAAGCTTGCTGCGATACTAAATCTATCGCTGATTTTGCTTAGTCGCTCGTAAGCAAGCGCGACATCTGCGGGCTGGGTGTAAAGCCGCGCATTATCGACGCCGGTATTATCGACGCCATCCTCTTCGCCGCCTGTGACGCCAAGCTCGATCTCAAGCGAAATTCCAAGATCGCTTAAAATTTCCAAATACTTCTCGCAGGTCGCTAAATTTAACTCCAAATCATCCTCGCTAAGATCAAGCATATGTGAGCTAAACAGCGGCACGCCGTGAGCTTTTTTATGAGCGGCATTAGCTTCGATGAGCTCGTCAATCCACGGAAGCAGCTTCCTTGCGGCATGATCGGTATGCAAAATCACCGCAACGCCATAATGAGCCGCCAAAGCATGCACCTGGCGCGCGCCTGCGATAGCGCCCAATACTGCGGCATTAGGGCAAGTAGCGCCTGCATAAAACGCCGCGCCGCCGTTGCTAAACTGAATTATTACGGGCGAATTTGCGATTTTAGCGCTTTCCAAGACGGCGTTTATGGAATTTGATCCCACTACGTTTACTGCAGGGATCGCAAAGCCCTGCTGCTTCGCATACGCATAGACCTTACTTACGTCATCGCCGCTTAAAACGCCCGGTTTTACTATATCTAAAACGCCCATTTTTAGCTCCTATATTATTTATACTCGATTTTAGCGTTTTTGTGAAGATCTGCCGCTTTTTGCTCGACTACTTTTGCTGCTTTTTGCTGTCTAAGCACGCGCTCAATGAAAGGCTTTGCCTCGCTTTGACTTAACTGCTTTTTAGCTTGAGACTCCTCTTTTAATACGACGTGATATCCGACTCTGCTTCTAATAGCTTTAGTAGTGATTTGACCATCTTTTATCTTAGAGATCGCATCGGCAAAAGGCTTGACCTGATCGCTAGGCATCCAGCCTAGCTCGCCGCCGGTTTGTTTAGCCTGCGGATCGATAGATTTAGCTTTGGCAAGCTCTGCAAATTTAGTAAATAGTGCACTGTCGCTAAGCCCTTTTAACTGCTTAATAATATCGTTTGCCTCAGCTTCGGTTTTAACGACGATCTGAGCCGCTTTGATTCTCGCAGGCTCGGTAAAGCGCGCTTTGTTTTTGTTATAAAAATCGGCTATTTCTTTATCGTCGATATTTATTTTGCTGGCTTCTTTAGCCTGCCATACACGAAGCGCTAAGTTATCTTTTACGATTTCAAGCTCTTTTTTATAAACATCTTCGTCCATAACGCCCGATTTTTTAGCTTCATCCGTTAGTAGCATCAGATCGATGCCTTTATCGATAAGCTCCTTTTTTTGATCCGCGTTAAGAGCAGCGATATCTACGTTGCCTATGCCTTGAAGTAGCGGAGCAAGCTCTTTTTCGGTTACGTCTTTGCCATTTACGGTAGCGTAAACGGTAGCGTTAAGGCTGATAGCGGCAGCCAAACTAAGTGCTGTAAATAAAACTTTTTTCATCACAATTCCTTAAAAAAATTTTAATGGCGATTATAACTCAAAGTTGTTAACAATCAAACTGTACTTTAGAATTTTAGGGTAGAATTCCGCCTTGAGGAAATACAAATGAGAAGCAAAAAAGATATTTTAGAGATAAAAAAGAGAATTTTACAAAACTTCGCAGAAGAGCGCAGCGAGCTGAAATTTAAAGACAACTATCAACTTTTGGTCTGCGTGATGCTTAGCGCGCAGTGTACCGACAAGCGGGTAAATTTGATCACGCCGCGCTTTTTTGCGGAATTCCCAAGCGTTGCAGAGCTCGCAAAGGCCAATCTGGCGAGCGTAAAGCTGCTAATCAGCTCGTGTAATTTCTACAACAACAAAGCGGTAAATTTAATCAAAATGGCGCAGGCGGTAGTTCGCGATTTCGGCGGCGTCGTGCCACTTGATGAAGCGGGGCTAAAATCTCTTGCGGGCGTGGGGCAAAAGACCGCTCACGTCGTGCTTTTAGAGGGCGCGGGCGCAAACGTAATGGCGGTGGATACGCACGTCTTTCGCGTCGCGCATCGCCTGGGGCTGAGCGCTGCAAAGACGCCCGAGCTTACGGAGCGTGATCTAAGCGAGGCTTTTAAGACGGATCTTGGCAAGCTACACCAAGGTATGGTGCTTTTCGGTCGCTACACCTGTAAGGCGATCAAGCCGAACTGCAAAGAGTGCTTTTTAAACGAGCTGTGCAGCAGCAAAGATAAGAATTTTCCGTAAAATTTCAGCCTGCAGATGCGAGCTTAAATTTGACGAAATTTTAAAATTTTGATTCTTGGTAGCTGTGTTTATTATGATCTGTATTTTATAAAAATCGCTGCAAATTTTAAAATCAAATTTGTAATGCAAGAAGCTAAGACAACGTATCGTGAGGTCGTTTTGAAAGTTGTGCAGAAAATTTTAATTAAGGCTAGGCATAAAGCCTATCTTAGATTAAAATTTTCAAATTTATTTCAAAACTATCGTAGCAATGCTACAAGCGTAATTTCTATAAAAACGCTCAAAAGAGGAAGCGCCGTTAAATTTTAAAGGCGAAATATTTTTGTTCTAGACGAGGCGGATTTAAATTTAAGGGCGGGAGCTACCTCGTCGGTAGTGACCGAGTAAAATTTGAATCCAACGAAGTATAGGACAAAAAGACAAGCCGCTAAATTTATTGCAGTCTAGCGATTATATTTCTTACGACTTCCCCCATCATCTCCACCGACGCTATCTCGCAGTGCTCGTTCACGGAGTGCGGCGAGTGGATATTCGGACCTATGGAGCAGGCTTGCAGCTCGGGTTGTTTTGCGACCAGTACGCCGCACTCAAGGCCTGCGTGCACGGCGGCAAATTTGGCCTGCGGCTTTTGTTTTTGCAGCTCTTCAAGAACTAGATGTGCGAAGTCGCTGACGTGTGGCGCCCAGTTCGCCGAGCGGTCGGTTACTTTGACCTCAAAACCCAGCGCGCTAGCTAGCGTAGCGGTTTCAAAGCCTAGATTTTCGAGCCCATCACGCTTCATTGCGCGTCCGAAAAAGTCAAACTCGATCACGCCCTCTTTTTGCTTAACAGTCGAGAGATTTATGCTTTCATTTACCATGCCAAGCTGCGTGTCGTAGCTGCGCACGCCCTGAGCGAATGAGTTAATGAGCGCCAAAATTTTGCCGCTGTTTACCAGCACGTCCGCTTCGCCTTCGCCTAGGCTCTTTACCCACGCTAGGCCGCGCTGCGCCGGCTCATGCGCGCACAGCGCCTTACACACGGCATTTGCGGGGATCGAGTTGCTCCTCTCGCCAAAATCCAGGCTGATTAGCTCGCAGCCCTCCTCGGCGAGAAATTTCGCCAGCAGCTTCGTTGCATTTGGGATATTTTTGTGTATCTCGTTGCCCGAGTGTCCGCCGCTAAGCCCGGTAACGCCGATCTCGTAAATTTTACCGCTCTTTTTGACGCTCGCGGCGTCTATTTTTGCGCTTACGTTTATGCCGCCGGCGCAGCCCAGCGTCACGCGGTCGTCCTCTTCGCTGTCTAAATTTAGCAGATTGGGCGATAAAATTTTACTCTTAAAAGCGTTTGCGCCCACGAGCCCGACCTCTTCGTCGTTGGTAAATAAGCACTCTAAATTCGCAAACTCCCGCATCGCGCCCATCATCATCGCCACGCCGATGCCGTCGTCAGCGCCTAGAGTCGAGTTTTTCGCCCTTAGGATGCCGCTTTCCTCGATGAGCTCTAAATTGGGCGCCGCGCCCACGCAAACCATGTCGTAGTGGCTTTGCAAGCAGATTTTAGGCTCGCCCTTTACGGCATGGATGTTGCCTGCCTCATCGACGTTTACGCTAAAGCCCTGGCAGCGCGCAAAATCCGCTAAAAACTCCCTCATCTGCTCCGTTTCGCAGCTACAGTGCGGTATCTCGCACAGCTTTTTAAAATCGTTCATAACCTCGTTTTTTTGCATGTTTGCTCCTTTAGAATTTATTGTAGCGCGGAGTATATGCGGCGACACATACCGCTAAATTTAAACGCGACAGCGCCGACATAGCGCTTCCGCAAAATACGCGCAGAATTTCAATCGCGCTAGCTTACGCTGCAGGCAAGCTGCGCAAAATGAAATTTTACGCAAAGTCACATGAATTTTACCGAAATTTAGCAAGAATTTTATTTAAAATTTAGTCTGAATTTTGCCGGGGATTTTTATTTTACGATTACGCCCTCATAGCCCGTTTTTGCGATCGCCTCAAGCATCGCGGTCTCATTTGCATCATCCTTTGCTACGACGGTCGCGGTTTTGCTCTGCTGCGAAACCTTCGCGCTTATCACGCCTGGCGTTTGCAAAAGCGCCTTTCGCACGATCGTAGTGCAGAGCGGGCAGTGGATTTTTTCCACGTAAATTTTAACCTCTTTGTCGGCAAAAAGCGCCGTAAATCCAAGCATCAAAAACAAAATTTTACGCATAAAGCCCTCCTAAAATTTCGGGATATGTAAGCATAAAGGCAAGCAAGGCTCCTAAGAGCGCGTAGATCAGAATCCATTTTTTGCGCCCGCTTTGCAGCGAGCATGCGCGTGGCTTTTTGAAAAAGAAAAATGCCGAGAGCGCGAAGCAAAAAAGCGCTAACGCAGAAAGCGGCGCGCGGTAACCTTCCAGCGCCTCCGCGCCTGAAAAAATGGAAAAACTCGCGCCGAAAATCAAAAATAAAAGCGCAGGCAGGCAACAAAACGTCGCCGCAATCGCGCTAAAAATCGCGGCAAATATCAGCCACAGACTGCGCGCACCAAAGCGATTTTTGCCAGGATCTTCTCGCTTTTGCGCCGAGGTTTCTTGCGCGGAATTTTCTAGTTCAGTTTTCAAATTTTACCTTTTAATTATAATCTTGCCATAATCTTGTCGCACCCTCGTCGGCTTTAGGCGTAGAATTTTATCTGCAAATTTTAAATTTAAATTTCACCCTTTTAAGCGTCGTATGCTAGTCATTTATCGCTGAATGCGGATATAAACCGACCGCGGCATTGCGCAGTGTCACATAAAATGAATTTGTCAGTCCGCGGTGAGCCATGAAATCAAAGGCATAAATGTTCGCGCGCTCGTTCTTGATCTGCGTGAAATAAAAGCCACCGAAGCGCCACCAAAGTTTTAGCGGCTAAATCCTGCACCATCATCTCGCAATGGAATTA
>NZ_CALKTL010000113.1 GCF_937997405.1 uncultured Campylobacter sp.
GATCCAAATCCACTAGCATGGTCGCCAAAAGAATGCAATAAGTTTTTTTCCATGTTTCTTTATAAAAAAAATAAGCTATAAAAAATGGAAAACCAAAAATCGGAACGATGTTTATCCCTCGATAATTTTACAGATATTGCAAATATCGAAGCTAAAATTATTAAGCTAATAAGTGATGATTTAGGCGATTATGCGCTTTATGAGCAGTTTGAAAATTCAGAAATTACAAAAAGAGAGGTTTCGACAGCCGGATATTATTGCCATTTCGAGTGTAAAAAAATATTAGAAAAAAGCAAAAACAACGGTTTTGTCGGCAATGTAAATTTAATGCTTTCTGGTGAAAATATTGGAGGAGCAATGGTTCTTTTGGAAAATGGAATTTTAAAAATGTTAGAATGCTACTTTTGGGAAGAGAATAATTTTTTTGAAAATATTGTAAACGGGCAATAGTAGATAAAAGACTTAAGCGATTTTAAGCTTAATAATATTTTGCTGGTTATTGACGAAAATAAATTTGGACAATTATAAAAAGGTGAAATTTAGCAAATTTTACCTACGGCCGAGCAGAATAAAATTTTAAATTCTATGGCTTAGACAAAACGGCACGCTTGCTGCGATGAAATTTCACGAAATTTCATAAAATTTCATCGCCGCATAAATTTAAATCCACGTAGTCGGTTTTAATATTTCGCAAAATTCCGCGCGGCGCAGTGCGATTTGACGTGGGGCGCGGCGTGGCGTGAGCCCTATTCTGCAGCGCGGTGCAGTGCGGTGCGCTACGCCGTAGCGTAAATGTGGTGCGAACCATACATACTCTACGGCGCGGTTTGACGTGGCATGACATGGGACGCGTGAGTCCTTACCCTATACAGCGCGCGATGCGGCTCAATCCTCGTTTGTCGCGGCGCCCTCGAATATATCTCGGTGCAAAATTTCTTCCAAAACGACCGTCGCGTAAGAGCCTTTCGGCAGGTAAAAACTGAAGCTAAAATGCGCGTTTTGCGCATCGTAGACGTGCTGCACGCGCTCCATAAAGCTCCACGCAAACCTGCGCGAGCCGTTCATCTGCGCCTCAAACTCGCGCGAGGGCGCGAAAATTTCATCTTCAAATCTGCCGCCAAGCCCGCTAGCTCGCAGCTTTGCTCGCCCGACGATTAGACCTGCGCTCGTGATTTCTCGCCTCGTAAACCGCTCGCACTCCGCGCCAAGATCGTCGCAGCTAAAAAACGCGCCGTGCGGAAAATGCCCTAAAATCTCGCCCCTTAGCAGCTTAAAAAACTGCGGCTGAGCCGCGATCTCACGTGCCTCCTCCTTGCTTAGTTCGTAAATTTTAGCAAACTCGCCAAGGCTAAATTCCGCTGCAAATTTTGAAATTTCGACCCGCTTGCTGAGCCAGCGATTGAAAAGCTCGCTCTGATAGGCGCTGATTAAAAAGTCGCGCATTTTGGGGTTTTTAAGCCGCCTCTGTCCGCGCAGCACCTCCTCGCCCTGCGCCGCGTTGTCGCCGAACTTGCCGAAGCGCTGATAGCCGAAGTAGTTCGCGAAGCCCTCGCGCCCTAGCGTATCTAGCGCGGCTGCGAGCTTGACGGCGTCGGGCGGTAGGACCTTTTTTAGGCGGATGAAAAAGTCGTTGCCCTTAAGATGGCCGATTTTAAGCTTGTTTTTGTGCCTTTGTACGCTTAAAATTTTAAGGCTTTCGTGCGAAAATCCGCCCAGCGCAGGCTCAAATTTAGCGGGCATACTAACGTGCTGCGTCGTAAGGCCCTGCTTGTCTTTAAGTCCCGCATAGCCGAACTCGCGCATCTTTGCACCCGTGCACTCGCTTAAAATCCGCAGTGCCTCGTGCGTGCTGATGCCTTTTTTTTGCAGCAGCAAAATGCAGTGCTCGCCCTCACCGCTAGGCTCGTAAAGCGGTACTTCGCGCACGACGAAATCGCTGGAGTTTTTACTAAAATGCGCATTTATCGGCGCATGATTTAGGGTGTATAAATTTTTCATAGCCGGCCTTTGCGTTAATCTAAGGCACAATTTTATAAAATTGAGCCTAAAAAACTCATTATTAAGGCAAATTCTAGTATCATTGCTCTAAAAAAAAGGATGAAAAATGCTTCAAATCAGGCTCTTTCGCTTCGATCCGCACTGCGATGTAGCAAGCTACTTCAAGCCCTATGTTTATGAAAGCGCACCCTTTGCCGATCTTGCGGCGCTGCTTGATCACATCTGCGCGCACGATCCCTATTTCAGCGCGCAGGGAGTGGAATTTGTAAAAATCGGCGGCACGACGGTGAGCGTAAAAGAGCCGCTAGATACGCTCATAGCACACTTTGGAAGCGAGCTAATCATCGCGCCTCTTAGCGAAAAAGAGGCGATTAAAGACCTACGCTGCGAGCCGAGGGCGTTTTTGGATAAATTTAAAGCCTTTGAAAGCATCGCGGACGCCAATGATTTCGAGCTTTACAAAAGCCTCGCGCCCTATTTTTACTCGACGAAAATCCCCGCATGCTCGCAGGAGTTTTTGGGCAACAGCGCCTTTATCTTCGCGCACCGCCTGATGCAGACGCACCCGAGCGAGCGCATGAGGATTTTGGAGATCATCGAGCCGCAGATGGCGTATTTTACGAAGTGCGACGCCGTGGGGATGGAGTTTGACGACCGCACGGCATACAGGGCGTTTTGCGATATTTTAAAATTTGAGCCTGCGCGCAGTAATAAAATTTTAAGCGCGCAGAGCATGGCGGAATTTGACGCAGCGGGCGCTAAGCACGATTTTAGCGGCTTTAACGTCGCCGTGTGGTACGACGAGGCTGCGGAGGAGCTGGCTAGCAGGCTGGGCGCGCAGATCGTGCACTTTGAATGTGAAGGCGCGCCGCTTGGAGCGCAGATATACGAGCGCGAGCGGGAGTGCGCGCTGCGGCTGGGGGGCGAAATTTTATTTGACGCGTTTGATAGCGGAAGCGACTTTTTGCTAGTAAATTCCAAGCTCGCGCTTGATTTTTTAGACGGCAGAAGCGATGAAATCCAAAGGCTTTTCGGCAGAGATCTCGCGGACTTTTATCTAATTACGACAGATGAGCTCATCGCTCTAGCTCGCGGCGAGAGGCCCGACTTTTCGGCACGCAAGCTAAAGCCGACGCTGATTTAAGCGAACAGGGTTTTAAAATTTCAAAATTTTATCTATTTGTCTATTTGGCTGCTTTTGGAATTTCACTACTTTAGCCGCCTTATTGTCCATAATTTTTTAAAAAATTATCCGCAAAATCATACTTACGATAAATCCAAAAATACCCAAATAAATGCTAAGCCCCAAGCAAAATTCAAAGGCTATGTAAAGCCAAATAATTTTACGATCTAGAGGCTTTTGGTATCTCTCATCATTTAAAAGTTTCATATCTCTTTTCATAGCGGCAAATTTAAAAAACTCATCTACTTTTGAGTCTTTCCAAAAATCAAATGACGGAGTAGCTATGAAAGCCCATATCGGTGCAAAAAACATAATAAACGACGCCGTTTGGATTGTTTTTAAAATTTCATCAATCTTTCTCTCCTATTTTTAAAACAAAATTCCGACCGAAATTCTAATACACGCAAGCATTCTCAACCGTGCAGAAAAGTTACGACTTCGTGTTCTTTTG
>NZ_CALKTL010000114.1 GCF_937997405.1 uncultured Campylobacter sp.
AGCACCTATTGCGGGCACAAACCTCGTAGGCATTGAAATACCGAATAAAGATCGTGCTAAATTTTTGCGGGTAAATTTGGCTGCGGATTTCAGCGCGAGTGTGGTAGGCTAAATTTGCCGCAAGGAAAAATTTTGAGCGTAGCAGCAAAATTTTACGAGTTATAAAGCGTAGGGACTTGTATCTGCTCCGCCGCGTGAGTGTGGGTTTGCTTTAAAATTTTGATTTTGCGTGGGGTGGGTTGGTTGCACGTCTGTATCTGCACGGCAGGATTTATGGCTGCCGTGAGTTTGGGTGTCGCTTACATGCAGCTCGCGCGGACTCAGTGCGGATGTACCAAGTCGGCGCGGCGATCGAAATTTTAAAATTTGAAGCTCGTGGCACGCTAAATTTAATAGCTCGCAAGCGGCGCGAGCGAGTGAAATTTATGTCAATTTCGTATAAATTTCATAAATTCCGCAGCTAAATTCTGCGATGAAATTTAGCTATGAAATTCCGATCACGGAATTTCGGCGATAGAATTTTAATGGCGAAATTCCGCAAAATTTGATATTAGCAAAGGATAAAATTTGATAGTTGCGATCGATCTTGGGCTTAAACGTATCGGCGTGGCGGCGGCACCCGATGATAAGACGCCGCTTCCGTGCGAGCCGATCCTGCGCAAAAACCGCACCCAAGCCGCGCGCGAGCTAAGCGAACTGCTGCACGAAAAGGGTGCCAGCGTGCTAGTGCTGGGCGTGCCGCGCGGCGGGGCGAGCGAGGAGGAGATGAGCAGGCGCATACGCCACTTCGCCTCGCTGCTGGATTTTGACGGCGAGATAAAATTTCAAGATGAGAGCTTTTCGAGCGCCGAAGCGGCGGAGTTTGCGAGTAAATGCGCTAAGGGCGGCGGCAAGGATCCGCGCTTTGATAGCATCGCCGCGACGATAATTTTGCAGAGGTTTTTGGCGAGCAGGGGCTAGGCACGCGCGTAGTGATGTAATTTGCGCGCGGCGGCGCAAGATAGAATTGCCACTCGTCTGTTTTGCCGTTTGTCTATTTTGTCGCCGTTTGAAAGGCCGCGAAATTTTACTCGCTCGCCTAAAACGGACGGAATTTTATGCTCGTTAGAGATTGATAAAATTTCATCGTCCGTTAAAGCTTGGCGAAATTTTGCTTTGCCTAAAAAGAGTCTGTATAATTTATTTCGGAGCATCCGTAAATGACGCTTTAGGCGGTTAAACCGAGTGAGATTGACGGTGGTTTGAGCTTCAAGTAGTGAGGCTTATGTATTTTGGGATCTGCGTTCGCGCGTACGGCTACTATTTAAGTTTCTTTAAAGGTCTATTTAGACGCAAAGAATGCTAAGTAAAATTGTAAAAACGCGGATGCATCATAGAATAGGGCGCAAATTTTGGATAAATTTCATTTAGGGAGCGGTTATGTTTAAGATCACGATGTTAGTAAAAAAGGCGCCGGGTATCACGCAGCAGGAGTTTGTGGCACACTGGGCGGCGCATTCACAAAAGGTTTTGGCTAATCAAAAGGTGCTAAACATCGTCCGCTACGCAAAAACCATGCCCGTCTTTCCAGAGGGGCAGAGTACCAAGCGCGAGACGGCGGCGTTTAACTACGACGCGATGGGCGAGCTATGGTATGAGAGCGTGCAGGCGTTTGCGGATGCGCGAAATAGCGAGGCGGCGCGAGCGGTGCTAACGGAGCTGATGGCGGATGAGGCGAGGTTTTGCGATATGGAAAACTCCGTGATGTGGTTCGGCGAGGAGGAGGCTGTGATAGAATTCGGTGCCAAGGAAGCGTAAATGTAAGGCCGAAATGATAAAATTTTATGGATCGCACAGGCGATAAGAGGCGGAAATTTATCGTTCGCAGCAGATACGCTTTGGATATGGCGCGCGGAATTGCGGCAAATATGGTGCTCATGGATGATGTGTGGGTGTAGCATACATATATGAAATTTACATGCGCGATACAGATACTGCGCGGCCTTAATTATTTTAAGACTCACATATCTAAGTGGTGCGATCTAAGAATCCTGGGTATTGAGCCAAAACGCCTAAAGACGCATTATGCCTGCGATTTTGGCATAGGTAAGCCGATTTCTAAGATAAAACTTAAAGGCTGGCGGCGTAAATTTTTTTAAAATTTCTAAGCAGCAATGCGAAATTTTCAAAAATTTTCTATGGCGCGGCAAGATGCTAATCGCGGGCTTCGTATGCAACAAAAATATTTTACGCGTGAAATCCGCTTTAATAAATCGCCATTGCAGAGGCTGCAGGTGCTTAAGACCTCAAGGATTAAATACGTTTTAGTCCTATTATAAATACTGCAGGCGCCGTGGATGCCGCATAGACGGTGCGAGTAAAAATTGAGGCAAGCCAGCCATAAAAATAATCTTGCAAGTAAAATTTTAATTTGCCTTTTTAAAATTCCGCTCAAAGCTCCGTTTAAAATTTTATTCAAAAATTTTGCTTGGGATTTTGATAGGAATTTTGCAAAAATTCGCCGTAAATTTCACAGCTATTATCAAAAATTAAAATTTTACCCCTCGTTTTTTGCTATAATTATTTTTAAAATTTAAAAGGAGCAAAAATGAAAATTTTAGCGTCGATTGCCGCACTAATCGTAGCAGCCTACTTGCTCGCGCAGATATTTTTCCCGCAAGGGGTCTCGTTTGTCGGATGCGGCGTCGGTAGGGCTAATTCGTGCGAAGACTATGGAGCATATTTGCTTGAGGAGCGCGATTATGAGGCGGCAAAAAAGCCATTTGAAAAAGCTTGTGAAGCGGGGCTAGAAAATAGCTGTGCTATCGCGGGGGATTTATATTACGACGAGCAAAATTTATATAAAACTACAAAAGATAAGGGCAAGTCCGCGCGGTTTTATTCCAAAGCGTGCGAGCTGGGAGCTGCCAAAGCTTGCTACAACGCCGCGATAATCTCTTATAAAAATGCGGATAAGAAAAATACGTTCGCATTTTTTGCCAAATCATGCGATTTGGGACTAGGCGAGGGCTGCTTAAATGCTGCGGTCGCTAGCTACGAAGAAAAAGACTATCAGGGCGCTCTTAAGTTTTTCCTCAAATCTTGCGATGCTGCTTTGGCAGAGGGATGCCAGAGGGTCGGGCTAGCGTATTCAAAGAAGGAATTTGGAGAGCCGGATCTGGATAAGGCGATGATCTACTACGACAAAGCCTGCAAGCTGGGAGCTGAGTTTAGCTGCAACGTAGTAGCTGCGATGAATAAAATAAATGCAAGCGAGGCTAATGCTACTAAATAGATGACAGGGCTAGCTAGATGATAACACGGCGAGATCGAAATTAATATAGAAATTTTGCGGAGCTTTATAGGATTTTATGGAATTCTGTGGAATTTCGTCTTTAAATTTTATTGCTGAAATTCCGTATATTGCGATAATAGCGATAGATAGCGATTTTAAAATTTCAGTATCTTAGAAGTTTAGAATTTAATCTATGCTGTGGATTTTATTGACAGAATTTTAACTTATCATAGACTTATCCATCGCGATATAGGGATTTCATCATAATCATGGTGCTAAATTATATATCGTTGAAAGAGAAAAAATTGCGCAAACTAGCGAGTAGCTATGCAATCACAGCTGATATGGCAAAAATATCCGAAGAAGATCGCACGAGGTAATCAATCTGCGAAGTAAGTAAAATCATCTAAATTTCTGATTTCGACACTAACAACACCTAACTTTTCTAGCACTTTTGCATGTTCTGCAAAGGCACCTTGCAAGGCTAATATTCCGATTTTCATCTATTTTCCTCGCTCAGC
>NZ_CALKTL010000115.1 GCF_937997405.1 uncultured Campylobacter sp.
ATCGGACGCACTTAATCATAATGCCTCTAAGCCGTGCGCTGCAAAGAGCGCGCAAAAAGGCGGCGCAAATAGGAATTTGACAGCAAGGGCTTTTTATGACACTGGCTTCGCGCAAAAGAATTTTCTCTGCGCTAAGCGCTCGGATGAGAAATCAGCTTTATTACAAGATATTGTTGCATCAAAACGAGATATCGCGGCGCGCGAAAAACGCCAAAAAGCGGATCTGCGGCGGGATAATGAGCTTATTGATGATGAAATTTTAAATGCCGAAGTTTTTAATAAGCAATTCTTTAGCGGCGAGATTTTTGGCTTTGATGCGAACGGGCGCGAGATTGCGCCAGAGGCGCTGCAGGATTATGATGCGGCTTCGCGAGCGCAGGCGATGCTAGCTCTATATAATTTTAACGTTAATGCGAGCTATAGAATTTCGCCCAAGTATTTGCAGGGCGAGATGCAATTTCGAGCGGCATTTTTAAATTTTATCACTTCCGAGCTTGGGCGCGGAGCTCGTAAAATTTACCGTTTCAAGCCCGCCGTAAAATTTTGCGCAGCGGATAACGCGATAATCTTTTCCTATCTGCGCGGCATGCCGCTGCCCGTATTTGCCGCTAAGCCCGCTTATAAGCTAAGCCGTGCGATCGTGAGCTTGCGTAGCGGATTGCTGCTAAACGGAGACGATGCGTTTCGCAACTTAGTATTTTACAAAATCGCGCTTCGCAATGCAGGCGCACAGCTGCAGCTTGTGGGCAAATCGGGCGAGCTCATCGTAGTTCGCAAGAGCGGTTTTAGCCTAGGCGTGGTTACGAGCTTTAAAAAAATTTTACCTCAAAATCCAGCCATTTATGATAATGATATAAAAAAAGCGCTAGAGCTTTGCTGCGGAGCAAACCTCGACGCCGTGTATCTTGTCTATCCAAAAAATGAAAATTTTAACCGCCACGTCGAGATAAAAAGCGAATGCTTTAAGGGAAATTTCATTATGAAATTAGTACCATACAAGCTTACCGACAAAATTTATTAAAAGGATACCAAATGGTTGGAATTATTTTTGGAAGCTCGATGGGCAATACCGAGGACGCCGCGAAGTTGATCTCCGAAAAGCTAGGCATAGAAAACGAGCTAAAAAACGTCGCGGACATCGCGCCTGCAGATCTAAATAAATACACCGCGCTCATCATCGGCAGCTCCACGTGGAATGACGGCGAGCTGCAGGATGACTGGGCAGGCTTTGATTTCTCAGCCCTTGATGTCGCGGGCAAGACCGTCGCGATTTTTGGTATGGGCGATAGCTCAAGCTACAGCGACGCCTACTGCAATGCAATGCGTGAGCTATACGACAACTTCAAAAAAGCGGGTGCAAATATCGTAGGTGCAGTGCCTACCGACGGATATGAATTCGACGAGAGCAAGGCCGTAGTGGATGGTAAATTCGTAGGTCTCGCGCTAGACAACGACAATCAAAGCGACCTCACCGAGAGCCGCATCGAAGCGTGGGTAGCGCAGATCGCTCCATCTTTTAAATAGTCCTCCTTTAAATTTGCCGCGGAGCGTGCGCTTCGCGGCATTTTCATCCTTTTTAAAATCATTAAAGCTTAGACCTTTTTAAAATTTTGCTCTGCCGACTTCGGTTAAATTTAAACGGCTTTTAAATTTTAAAATTTTAATTTGCGAGAATGAAGTTTATCTTTTAAATTTGGCTGTGCGTTACTTTGCTCTAGCGTAAATACAGATTGACTTCGAGGCGCACGTAGTAGCGCACGAGTAGATAAAATTTAGCCGCCGCGACGGCGGAAGGACGAAGCTGGGAGTTTGCGTCGCGGTTTATAAACCTCGTCGGCATAATAATCGGCGAACGTTCGGGAAATAAAATTTGCAAATTTTATAAGCGGCGAAGCGGGAATCGATGTCGCTAAAATTTCTCTCCGCACATACGCCATTGAAATTTCTTTCCGCACGCACGCCGTAAAAATTCTCCCCGCAGCTGCTCTGCCGTGAAATTTCGCGCGCCGTTTAATGTAAAATTTTGTCTATCTGCGCAGCGAGTGGCTACCGTCTGTCCGTAAAATTTAGCATAAATTTGGCGCTGCAACCGCGAAAAATCGTGGGATCAGCAGCAGCTCACCTCTGCAAAATTTAGCATAAATTTAACGCCGCAATCGCGCGCGGCTCTCGTTCTCAAAAACGGCAGCATAATCCCGCGAGATCGCCCGCCGCTAGGAGCGAAAAACCGCAAAACTATGCGGCGCGACAAGGCATAAATTTAAAATTTAGAGGGCTTATCCTCTTTGTACTATCCCGCGCGAATAGCGCGAAGAGGCGTAAATTTAAAATTTAGAGCGTAAATTTTAAGGCTTTAAAATTTACAGCCCGAGCTCTATCGCCAGATCCTTTACCGCTTTGAGATTTACCTTGCCGCTGCCGAGCACCGGGATTTGCTCGACCTTTTTCACGACGCTTGGCTGCATTATCGGCGCTAGCGCGGAGTCCTTCAGACGGCGCGAAATTTCATCCTCGCTCGTCTCGCCCACGTAAAGCAGAGCGATCTTTTCGCCTTTTTTTTCGTCTTTTAGATTCACGCACGAATAGATCGCGATCTCGCCTAAAATTTCGCCCACGGCGCTTTCTACCGCGCCCAGACTAATCATCTCGCCGCCGATTTTAGCAAAGCGCGAAAGGCGGTCGGTGATAAATAAAAACCCGTCGTCGTCGATATAGCCGATGTCGCCGCTTTTGTAGTAGCGCACGTCGTTTATTTGCGCGATCGCTTCGGCGGTTTTTGCCGGCTCATCGTAGTACTCCTTCATAACCTGATGTCCGCCGATTAAGATAAGTCCCTCCTGCCCGTTTGATAGCGGTTGCAGCGAGGCGGGATCGGTGATTTTTATGACTGTGCCCGCAAGCGGCAAGCCGACGCTCTTTTCGCGGTTGAAGTAAAGCTCTTTGAAAAAATCGGGCTCGAGGACGTTCGGTGTATTTACGCTCACCACCGGCGCAGTCTCGGTCGTGCCGTAGCCCTCGTAAATTTCGATGCCGAATTTTATCTTAAATTCCTTGCGGACGTTTTCGTTTAGCTTCTCCGCGCCCGCGATCGCTAGGCGAATGCTTGCCAGCATAAGCGGATTGAGCCTTTTATTTTTGGTGTAGAGTCTAAAAAACGTCGACGTGCCGAACATTATCGTAGCGCCGTATTTTGCGCTCATCTTGCCGACGCTAAAGGCGTCCGTAGGATCGGGCACGTGGATGCTTAAAATTCCGTCGTTTAGCGGAAAGAGCGTCGTTACGGTAAGCCCGAAGCAGTGAAAGATCGGCAGCGACGCTAAAATCGCGTCGTGCTCGGTGGCGTTTATGAGCTCTGAAATTTGACGGACGTTCGCCATTATATTTTTGTGCGTTAAAACCACGCCTTTGGGCTTTCCCTCGCTGCCGCTGCTAAATAAAATGGTCGCTACGTCATCTATCGCGTGCGGCTTAAAATACAGCGCGCGAAATAAAATTTTAGGCATCAGCAGCGATTTTAGCGCGCAGGCTATGCGCTCGTTTTTAGAGACGCCCTCGCTTAGATCCTCAAGGTACAGGAGCCGATCGCCGATCGAACCCTCCAGCTCAAAACCCTTTGATTTGAGCTTTTCTACGAATTTGCGCGAGCTGATGATCGTGCGGATATTTGCTTTATCCGCGCAGTAGATTAAATTTTCTTCGCTTAGTGTGTAGTTTAAATTTACGCTCGTTTTGCCCATCGCAAAAAGCGTTAAATTTACGGCGCTTGCGATGACCGAGCTAGGCAAAATGATACCGACGTTTTCCTCGCTGCTTATGCAACTCTTTAGCCTTTTGCGAAGTATCAAAACGGCGCTCATCATCGCTAAATTTGTGAAGCTCACTCCCGTGCTATCGACTGCTATGCGCTTAAAAGGCGATCTTTTGGCTTGATTTAGCCAGTTGTAGGCAAGCGGCTTTAGGCTTGCGAGATATTTGCCCCAGCTGAAAAACGACAGCTCCGTTACCGCGCGCTTTACCTCGTGCGCCTTGGAATTTGCCTCAATCGGCGCGCCGAAGCTTACGCGAAGTGCGTTTTTACCGTTTTGCGAGATCGTTCTTTTATAATGCTCGCTGGCGCGCGAAAACGTCGATCCCCAAAGCCCTCTGATGTAAAAAGGCACGATCACGGAGTTCGTATCGTGCGCGGCTAGCTCAAATCCGCCTTGAAACTCGTCTATGCGGCCGTTGTAGCTGATGTGGCCCTCGGGGAAGAGCCCCACTACTTCACCAGCATTTAGCGCCTCGCGGATGCTTTCGATCGCGCTTTTGCTCACGCCCGCTCCGATCGGAATGACGCGGAAAATTTTAAAAAACCACTTCAAATACCACAGATCGTAGTAGCTACGATGCATCACAAAGCGCACCCCGCGCGGGCAGGCAAGCTGTACCACCGCCCAATCGATCCAGCTGATATGGTTTCCTAAAAGCAGCACTCCGCCTTTTTGCGGGATGTTTTCGATGCCGTCTACGTGGACTTGATAGCCAAATTTCATAAACGGAATGAGTAAAATTCTAACGAAAAGCTGCGGCAGATATTTTGCGCCGAAGATCCCGCAGATAAGTACGCACAGCGCCGCCATAACGAAAATTTCGCCGCTGGCGACCGCAAAATGCACCAAGATGATGGCGATGAGCAAAAACAGCACCATAAAGATATTTTGGATGAAATTTGAGCCTGCGAGCACCCGTCCCATGCGCTCATCGGCGGTGAAAAACTGAATGACGGCGTTGAGCGGCACGATGAAAATTCCGCCGCTAAATCCGAAGAAAAACGACGCCGTACCGAGCCAAAATACCGAGTGCGCGTTGGCTAGCACCATTAGCGCGAGCGCCAGACCGAATGCGCCGAACGGCACGATACCGAGCTCGATATGCTTTTTGCAGTAGCTGCCCGCAAAGATCGAGCCTAGCGCGATTCCGATCGCACTAAGAGCTAAGATCACCTGGATCACCATTACGTTATCGCTGCCGCTAAGAGCTTTGTAGTGAGCCGGGAAGGTCGCGATCACGAGCTGTGAGACTGCCCAAAACATCGAAAGTCCCAGCGTGCAGAGCAGGACGTTTTTGTCTTTTAGTACAAAATTTAAATTTTGTCTTAGATAGCGAAGCTTAAGATAGTCGTCTTTATTAAATTCCGCCTGTGGTTGCGCGGCGTCGAAGAATGGAATTTTATACGAGTAGTATGTTTCAAGCACGGAGCCCGCGACCAAAAGCACGCCGATGAACCAAACCGAGCTCATCAGCTCGCCCGCATCGCTGCTGCGGGCTGCAAATAGCTCGAAAATCACCGAAAAAACAAGCGATGAAAGCAGAATCGCGATGATGGTAAGAGCCTGCACGAGGCCGTTTGCAGCGCCTAAATTTTTCGCGCCGACGATCTTTTTAATCAGACCGTATTTGGCGGGCGAGTAGATCGCGCTTTGCGCCGCAAGCAGGATCGTCATAAAAAATGCGAAATAAAACCATCCGCACAGATATCCGAGCGTAATAAGCGCGGTAAGCGCGACGCCGAGTTTCGCGCATATTCGCGTAATGCGGGTGCGCGAGAATTTGTCGTTGAGATAGCCGCTGGCGCTAAAAAGAAATACGTAAGGCAGTAAAATCAGCAAATTTACAAGCGAGGTAAGGGCGATGAGAGCGCCCGAATCGGCGCTTTTGACAAGGACGTTTTGAATCGTGATCTTATGGCCCAGATCGACGCTTGCGTTGATAAACATAATCGCCAAAAACGGCAAAAATCCGTTGATTTTTAATAGAGATTTCACGGGCGCTCCTTTAAAAGCGCGATTTTATCTCACGGAAGTTAACGGACGCAAATTTAAGGCGGCTTCGCTACAATTACGCAAAAATTAAAGGAAAAATATGAAAGTACGTATCACCAATCGCGACGTGGATAACCTCAATAAATTTATGTTGCTTTATAGCAAAAAGGCGCGCAAACAGCGCCTAGTCAGCACCTACGCCATACCGTTTGAGTTTTTGCTTATGGGCATTATCATCGACGGGCTTTTAAAAACGGCGCCGATTGCGAGCGTGGCGTCGGTTATTTTGGGTGCGGCGTGGCTTATTTTTTATCCGAAATTTTATTGCCGCATGCTAAGAAAACATCTGGCTGCCGCTAAGCTCGCGCAAGACTCGAGTACGGAGATGAGCTTCGTCGCGGACGGCGAGACGATCTCGTTTTCAAAAGGCGAGCCGCGTGCAAGCGAGAAATTTGCCGCGCGCTCGCTAAATCGAATCGCCGCGGGTGGAGAGAATTTTTTCTTGGCGTTTGATCGCGGCTTTCATATCGTGCTTCCCAAAAACGCCGAGACGGACGCCGCGGTGCAGCATCTCGCGGATCTGCGAGGGCTGCAGATCGAATCCGTGGATATGGACGTTGAAATTTAACTCAGGCGTAGCCTGCACCGCTAGCGTCGTCGGGGGATGGGTGGGGTTTTGGGGGCGGGAAGGAGAGCGACTTCGCAATTCAAGCCCCCTGCCCGCCCCAAGAGGAACATATCGCGGGCTAAAATTTAAACGGAATTTCATTTTGTAATAAATTTAAAATTTCTCTATGTAGAATTTGCCTCTAGAATTTGGGGTGTGGCAGCGTTTTCTCTTAAGGGGGAAGGGGCGCTACTTGCGAGGCGCTCCCCTTTCCCCTTAAAATCCCCTAACCCCTGGCACGCTCAAAGGGCGAGCTACGCTCGCGCTAATTTTAAGCTGCAGTTGGCGGCGTAAAATTTTGGCTAAAATTCTGCGTTCAGCTCGTCGTTACGCCTCGTGCATCTCCTCTGCTAGGCGCTTTTTATAGGTACGCTTGAAATGAAACGCCCAAATTAGCGGAAATATTATCTCCAGTCCTTTCCAAAATACAAACCCGCTATACTCTCCAGGAATGGTAAAAAAACCTATCCAAACCGCATAGTAAGCAGCCACGTAGCTTATCACGAAGATAATGCTCCAAATTAGTACTTCAGAGCCGGTCGTAACAATCCAGATCGCAATCAAATAGATTAAAACGCTTACTAGCGCGGTCGGAAAAAACCAATTAAGAACGCCTAATTTTTGATGGTCTATATCCGCGCTAAGATATCCCGCCACGCATGCGATGATGCACAGAGTGCATAAGATAGCGCGCAGCACGGCTAAATAGCGCAGCTCACGGGGTTGTATCGCGCCTTCGTAGTCGCTGTTTTCGCAGCTACTACTTTGGCTGTTTTTGCTGCCACGCCCCGCCACATAGACAAGATGTGCGCCCAGCGCTATGAAACACGCGCATGCTGCAAGGTCCCAAAATATGAAGTTACCGAAGATTGTCCCGCCCGAGCCATCATCGCCCGTAGGTCCTATTAAATAAGGCCACGAAATTTTCACTATGCAAAACGTCGCCGCAAGCAAAATCGGGTGCAGCGCGAGCCTGCCGCTCCTTAAATCAGAGAGTAAATTTTTAAAATATCCCATGCTTTCCCCTTAAAATTCCGCGGAATTTTACTCGCTTTCCATTATTTTAAGGCGCAGTTCAGAGCTGAAATTTTAAAGCCACTTTGCTCGTTCATTGCTAGGATCCGTTTCGTTGCCGATCGCTTCGTAGCGCGAGTAGTAAAACTCCACAAACTCCCGCACCTGCGCCTCGCGCGGCAGATACACGCCTCCGCTAAGCTCCGCAAAGCGCGATAAAAATTCCGCCGCGTCCTTTTTGTCGCAATAAAGCCGCGCCAGCTCCTCGTAGTTTTGCAGGCACGCGGCTTTGAAGCTCTCATAGCCTGCGCGGTCAAATTTAACCGCCAGCCGCATGCCGTCGAATTTCAAAACGCCCGATGCAAAAAGCAGGCTCAGATGTATCAGAGCCTCGCAGTAGTAGGGCTTGAGCTCCTCCACCCGCTGCCACGCGATGAGCCCCACGGCGCGGCGGATCAGCTCATCCAGCACCGGCAGGCAAAACTCCGCCTCCTCGTGGAAAAAGAAGTTCACGAGCCCGCCCGTAGTCGCCTTGTACTCCTCGATGAGCTTAAAAAGCCCCGAGCGGTTCATGCGCGCCTCGGTGTCCGCGTCGATGAAAAATATATGCCCGAACTCATGCCCGATCGTCGATATTTCGTAGACGCGGCGCCAAATTTGCGGCTTTTTAAATAAAATTTCGCGCCCGAAATTTAGATAATCGAGGTCGAAAATTTCGCTGCTTAGCCGCATAAAAGGTCTAGCCTTGGCGCTTTCATAGACGAAATTTACGAAGGCGAAAATTTTCTTGCCGCAGTTGGTGCTTACGAACTCGTCGTTGGGCACGACCTGCGCCGAAAAGAGTCCGTTCAGATCGGCTCCGTAGTAGATCAGCGGCGCGCAGACGTAAAGCTGGGTTTTGGCGATATTTGAGAGCACGAGCGAGTGCATGACGGCGTTGTTCGCGCCGATTTTTTCATACGCGCGCTCAAAGCTCTCGCTTACGCGCGCTTTAAATTCCTCCGCGCTAAACTCATACGCGCCTGCAAGCCTGACATCCCATTCCAGCGCGACTGCGTGCGTGTAGGCGTCCTCGTAGTACTCAAGCGGATGCCCGATCTGAAGCGGCGTTTTTATATCCATCCACGCGATCTCCGCATCCCGCCACGCGCCGATCACGGCACTAGCGTCCTTTTCGCAAAAGGCCTGTTTGAGCTTGCCTAGATATGCGACGTAAGCTAGCTCGCTCTCATCCTCTGCAAGCGTCACCAGACGCTCCAAAAGATCGCTAAATTCGCTCTGTAGCTTCGCCGTCTCATCCGCAAATGCCACGGCGTAGGGCACCATTTGGGATTTGCCCTCGCGCTGTACTATCGCGCCGTAGCAGCGCTCGCAGATCTCGCCGTGAGGCGTGCGCATAAACAGCTCCTCTTGCAGTAAAAATTCCTTCGCCTGCGCAAGCGAGTTAAATTCCTTTTCCCAGCGTTTGTTCGTGCCTTCGATAATTAGGGTTTGCCAGCTTTTTTGCATATCGCTTAGCACGAGCCCGATGCGGTGGATGCCTTTTAAAAGCTCCAGATAAAAGGGCTGCAAAATCCCCTGCGCGCCAGCCTCGGCTATGAGCGCTTCGTGCATGCCCTCATGTATTTCTCGCGTGAAATCATACATTTTGCTCTTTAGCTCGCGCTGGCGCGCCTCATCGTAGCCCAAGCGGCGAAATTCTTGCAGCAGCGGATCCTCTTTGAGATCGACTATGCGTCGCAGCACGGCGATGCGCGCAGTATCGCTAGACTCAAAGCCGCAGATTTCCAATCCGTGCGTGATCAGCTCGGCGTGCGGCTCGTCGTAGAGGGCGTTTAGTCGCGCTTTGGCGGCTGCTGCCATCTCGCTAAGTTTTACAAAATCGTTCATCGCGTATCCTTTTTGCCGTTTTTATCGTCTTTTTGCGAGCAGAATGTGTCTGCTTCGAGAGCTAAATTCTATCCTCGCATCCGCTTAAAATTTTAAAATTTCGGCATAGATTTTTGCCGATTGTATCGAAAAAGTGTTAAATTTGCGCGGTTAAAATGCGAGATTTTTAAATTTAAGGAGTAAAAATGAGCGATTTAAACTTAGACGATTTCGGCGAGCCGCGCATCAAGGTCGTAGCGCTGCCTAAGGATACGAATAGCTCGGGCAATATTTTCGGCGGCTGGATACTAGCGCAGATCGATTTAGCGGGCGCGACGGCGGCGCGCGAGATAGCGCCCGAGCGGGTCGTGACGATCTCGATGCAGGAGGTAACTTTCAAGCAGCCCGTATTTATCGGCGATGTCATCAGCTGCTACGCAAAAGTCCTAAGTGTGGGAAATACCTCTATTCGCGTGCAGATCGAGGTCGCAGCGTTGCGGCTAGGTGAGGATGGATTTCGCGAGTGCTTGCACGTAACCAGCGCGATCGCAACCTACGTAAGCGTGACCAAATCAGGCCAAAAAAAGCCGATCAGCGCGGAGATCAAGCGGCTGCATGGATTTTAAAATTTTTCAGATTTTAGTTTTAGCTCAAGGAATTTTAGCGTCAAGCTTATAACGCGAAAATTCTTATGTGGGATAAGCTTAGTACACAGAATTTACTGCGTAAATTTTTACAATTTTAAGCGCGGAATTTTGCTGTGCAGTATTTTGGCGGAAAATCTCGCAGATAGAATTTTAGAATTTTAGAATTTTAGAATTTTAGAATTTTAGAATTTTAGAATT
>NZ_CALKTL010000116.1 GCF_937997405.1 uncultured Campylobacter sp.
CAGATCGTAGGTGTTGTATATCGCAGAATACGGCACCGGAAAGTCTGAAGCGTAAAACAGGCGCGAGTGCACGTCCGTTTGGCTCGCCAGATGTGGCAGGGCTTTCGCGCGCACCGGCGTCATCAGCGCCGAAACATCGGCGTAGAGGTTCTTGTGTGTGCGCAGAAGCGCTAAAAGCGCGAAATAATCGTGTCCGAAATTTCGCGGGCGGCGCGAGAGCGCACGAAAAATATGCGAATATTCGTAGTTAATCGCCATGTGCGCACACACCGTCGTGACGCCCAACTCAAGCGGCGCATAGATCATCTCCAGCGCCTCGCAGCGGCGCGTGCTCGGCACCGAGCTTTCGTTGCCGACGTGGATCACCAGCGGCAAGCCGAGCTTGGCGGGCTTTTCAAAATACGGCACGTAGCGGGGCAGCCTCGTATCCAGATCCCAATAATTTTGTAAAAATTTCGCCCCCTTAAATCCGAGCTCGAAGCAGCGATCGATCTCATCGAGCGCGTCCGCCCTTTTTGGATTGATGCTAAAAAACGGCACGATGAGACCTGGGTTTTTTTGATAAATTTCAAACACGCTGTCGTTGTCCGCACAGACGGTCTTATCGCGATGGATTAGCTCGCCCGCGTCGCTAAATTTAGCATCCACGCCGAAAAGCACCGCCTTTTTAACGTATTTCGAAGCTCTAAGCCCGCCGAGCAGAGCGTCCACATAGGCCTCGTATGGCTCTTTGATCGCGCGCGATACGTCTATGCCGAAGCGCCTGCCGAAAAGGCGCAGCGCGAGCCTGTCGTAAGGGCGATCGAAGCGCACCTCCTTGCTTAGCAGATGGACGTGAAAATCAATCGTTTGCATCGGGGATCCTTGGGAAAATTTTGCCGAGTTTATATCAAATTGCGGTAAATAGTTAGAATTTTAATTCGGATTAAAATTTACGCTCCGTACCTTGCCTCGCATAGAATTTAGCGCGGACGTAGTCCGCCCCTTATAAAGCGTCGTCGGGGGTTAGGTGGGGGTTTGGGGGCGGAAAGGGGAGCGA
>NZ_CALKTL010000117.1 GCF_937997405.1 uncultured Campylobacter sp.
GAACTGTACCCCCTAATTTTTCTACTCCTATAATTCTTATAGTGGAAGTTCCCGCTCCTGAAATTTTTGCTCCCATTTTATTCAAAAAATTTCCTAAATCTACAATTTCCGGTTCCATTGCAGCATTTTCAATTATAGTTTCTCCTCTTGCTAAAGTTGCAGCCATCATTATATTTTGTGTTGCACCTACAGATGGAAAATCTAAATAAATTGTATCTCCATAAAGTTTTTCACATCTCGCTGAAACTTTATCCGGTTCTTCTTCAATTAATGCACCTAAAATTTTAAATCCTTTTAAAGAACGGTTAATATAGAAATAGACGATTAGTTTTAGAAGCATATTGATTATATATATAAAAATTAGCGCTACCAAGAAAAGACCCAGAGAACCGACACATAATACAACTAGCACAATAAAAGATGAGGTGCGAAAATTTTCAGTTGAAAAATTTCTACGCAATACTTCCTCTTCCACTTTGCACTGCCTTTTAACGACCCCTTTATCTAAAAATTCTATGTATTGATCGGTAAATCTTATTTCGCGTTTATTGCGTATTGCGGTAAAGATATAAGTAATAACGGCGATTAGTAATAGCGCCATGCAGGACAGCAAATATTCGTAAGTATTGATATATCCGAAGTCTATAATATCTCGAATAAGAAGTAGCGGCAGACCCGATACCGGAAGAATTATAAAAAGCCGCGCATAAACAAAAAACTTTTCATAATTTTTGATTACTATCGGATCTTTATCGTAGTTCCTAACGTTAGAATTTTTAAATAAAGTAGTATTGTCTGGATCTAAATTTTGAAATTTTCTACCGCGCTCTGCATTTAAATTGAGATCGTCTGAATTTTTGTCATTAGAATTTAAAGCCTTGGAATTTGTAATATTTAAATCTGAGGCATTGAAATTTGAAGCATTTGAATTTGAGGTATCGGATTCTGAAGTATCAAAATTTAAGGCATCAGAATTTTGAGCACTAAAATCTTCCTGCGAGCCTTGCTCTAAATTTTGATGTCGTTCGTTTAGAATTTTCTTTAGCTCTTTGGGCTTTGCTTCGTTCATCCTTATCCCTCACTAGTGATTTCGAAAGTTTGCCTATTGTGCCTTTTGTAGCTTAAGTGGATATTAAATTTACGAAACATAACTTCAATTATATTACAAAATAGCAGAGCACTATCTTTAAATTTTACAAATTATTTTTCTGCGCGATCAAGCTCAATTTGTGCATTTAATTCTCTCTTATCCATGTTTAAACTCCTTTTGAAATATCGTAAATTCTTTTCTAACATTATCTATATTAATACTCTTATGTAATAAAAAGTATCTCTTTAATTCCGAATAATCTTTATTAGAATTTATAAAAATATTTATTATGATGCCATCTTTAGAATATATCGCCAAACGATCATATATTTTGTTTGCTTCCAAGCCGCCAATTACAGTACAAATTAAATTCTTTGGAAGAATGAATATTGTGGCCAACAATATAAATACAACTATAAAGTCTTTAAAAACAAATAAGATCATTGTTATTATAGTAGCAAATATACAGAAATAGAAGAGTTCTTTTGAAATTGGAAAATATTCTGGTGTAGAAGTCCTAGTATCCATATTTTTAGATATCTTAATAATTTCATCTAGATTTATTCGGAAGATTTTTATTCCTTCGACTTCTACCGAAATAAATTTTTCGTTAAAAATTATAAAGCGCCTATTAAATGGTTTATCACGCTCAATAATTCTAATAAATGGAATAATAGTGCAAAAAATAATGAAAAAATAAGAATCTTCTGATTCGGAAAATTTTTCAATACCAAAATTAGACAATATTCCTGTTTGAGAAAGTATTATGATCAATATTAATATACAAAATTGGCAAAAACCTATTAAGGCACTAAAATCCTTTATTATTAACTCTTTTTTACAATGGGCATTTATATTTATATTGGAATTTCTATCATTAAAATTTCTAGACAATTTTTTAGTTCCAGATTCCGTTTATTTGAATTGGGCATTTTAAGCTTTCAAGATTAAAACTATTTCCAGAGCTCTGCTCCACATTTTGACGCCGTTCGTTTAGAATTTTCTTTAGCTCTTCGAGCCTTGCTGCATTAATCCTTATCCCTCGCTAGCGATCTTAAGCGATTTTGTATTTTACTTCTCTGTCGCTTGGGATAGTATTAAATTTAAAGCTACTTCACTTGCCTGACCCAAGCATTTTGGAATTTGTCTATCGAGGTAAAATTTATAAAATTGGAAGATAAATTTAAGCGGGAAAAACCCGCTTAAATTTTATTTGCCGCAGCCGCATTTGCCCTGAGCGGCAAGCTTGCGGCGAACATATGCGATTTTGCTTTGAAGCGGAAGGTGCTTAGGGCAGTTGTCCTCGCAGCCTAGCAGCGTCATACAGCCGAATACTCCGTCATCATCGCCGATTAGTTCGTAAAAATCCGCGTCGCTGCGTTTATCCAGCGCATCGATCTGAAAACGCGCTATACGGTTGATACCAACGGCGCCGATGAAATCCTTTCGCATTATAGCGGTGCCGCAGCTCGCCACGCAGATGCCGCACTCGATGCAGCGATCCAGCTCGAAAACCTCTTGCGCGACCTCCGGCTCGACCTTCTCCTCAAGCTTTGAGATGTCGGTTTCGTGATCGGTGTGTATCCAGCTCTCTACGCGTTTGCTCATCGCGTTCATCCAGTTGCCGGTATCGACGCTGAGGTCTTTTAGCAGCTTGAAAACCGGAAGCGGCATAAGCTCGATCACGCCGTCCGGATAGTCCTTAGTAAGCGTACGGCACGCAAGCTGCGGCTTGCCGTTTACGAGCATACCGCAGCTACCGCAGATACCCGCGCGACAAACGAAGTCGAAGCTTAGCTCGGGATCAAATTTCTCACGAATCACGTTAAGCGCGATAAACAGCGTCATTCCGTCAGTCTCTTCAAGCTCGTAAGTAGCGAAGTGCGGCTTTGAAATTTTGCTTAGCGGATTATACTTAAATGCCTTTATTGTTATTTTTCTACTCATATCCTATACCTGCTCTTTCGTTAGGTGCTTTATATTTTGGCTGCAATTCATAATGCATCAATGCCTCTTGAATTTCATATCTGCCTTTGCCCTCGGCTTGCATTTTCTCGCGAATTTCATCGACCTCTTTTTGGCGCACGGCGCTGTCTGGATGCTCGATGATATTGCCTTTGGCGCCATATCCGCGGAACGCAGGCGGCATCTCCATCTTCATAATATCAAGCGGCTCGTAGCTTAGAGTAGGCATAGTATCGCCCTCTTTCCAGTTTGCAAGCGTTCGTTTTAGCCAGTTTAGATCGTCGCGTTTTGGATAATCCTCGCGGAAGTGCGCGCCGCGGCTTTCGGTGCGATCAAGCGCACCCTTGGCGATACAAAGCGCGAGCTTTAGCATCTTCGGTACGCGGTAAGCCTCCTCAAGCTCAGGATTTCCGAAAAGCTCTTTATTGCTTACTTTGACGTCCAAGGAATGCTTGTAAAGCTCTTCAAGCTCTTTTACGGCTTTGGCTAATCCCTCACCGGTTCGGAAGATCGCGCAGTGCTCCCACATAACGTCTTTCATCTTGTTTTTGATCTCAAATACGTTAAATTTACCCTCTTTTTCAAGCAGGCTCTTAATATAATTTTTCTCTTTATCTACGAATTTTTCGATATCGTGCGTATTGATATCGACATCGTGTCCTTGGCAATACTCCGCAAAATACTCGCCCACGATCATGCCCGCGACGACGGTTTCGGCGACGGAATTTCCGCCCAAGCGGTTAAAGCCGTGCATATCCCAGCACGCAGCCTCGCCGGCGCTGAAAAGTCCAGCTAGCGTTGGACTCTCGCCCGTAGCTTTTGTTTTGATACCGCCCATCGAGTAGTGTTGCATAGGAAGGATAGGGGCCCAACCTTTACCGCGCTTTCTGCCCTGCTCGTCGGTTATTACCTCGGTGTCGGCAGGATCGATGCCGTTGAAAATTTCGCAAATTTCTTGTACGTCGCGTAAATTTTTCTCGATATGCTCGCGTCCGAGGATCGAAATGTCAAGCCAAACGTGCTCGCCGTAAGGACTTTTGACGCCCTTGCCTTTTCTTATATGCTCCATTATGCGGCGGCTTACGACGTCGCGACTAGCAAGTTCCTTTTTCTCGGGCTCATAATCCGGCATAAAGCGGTAGCCGTCCACATCGCGTAAAATTCCGCCGTCGCCGCGGCAACCCTCGGTAAGCAAAATTCCGCTCGGAACGATAGGGGTCGGGTGAAACTGCACCGCCTCCATATTTCCAAGCTGCGCGACGCCCGTCTCAAGCGCGATAGCAGCACCTATACCCTCGCAAACGACGGCGTTTGTAGTGTGCTTATATACTCTGCCGTAGCCGCCGGTAGCGATCAACGTGCCCTTTGATACGTATGCGATCAGCTCGCCGGTAACCAAATCGCGCACGATTGCGCCGTAGCAGCGGTTGTTTGCGTGAATTAGCGCGATCGCTTCTTTTCTATCATGAATATCTACGTTATGCTTTAGTGCTTCGTTCGCAACGGCAAAAAGCATCGTATGTCCCGTAGCATCGGCGGTATAGCAGGTTCGCCATTTTTTCGTACCGCCGAAGTCGCGGCTGTGAATAAGTCCGTGAACCTCATCTTTTTCGGTGATCGTGGTCTTTTGAGCGTTGATAATAGCGCTTCGCTCGCCTCTAGTAATCCTGGTCCAAGGAACACCCCAGCCCGCAAGTTCGCGGATCGCCTTAGGCGCCGTTTGTGCAAACATCCTAGCGACATCTTGATCGCAGCCCCAGTCGCTTCCTTTTACGGTATCGGCAAAGTGCACGTCCTCGTTGTCGCCCTCGCTCATCTTGGAATTTCCAAGCGACGCCTGCATGCCGCCTTGAGCTGCTGCAGAGTGTGAGCGCTTAACAGGGATTAGACTCAAAACGATAGTGCTAAGCCCCTTCTCTCCGGTAGCGATCGCAGCTCTTAAGCCCGCCAAACCGCCGCCAATAACTAAAGAATCGCAATATATTACATTCATCCTAAGCTCCCTATTCTAAACTTAACCATTTGAAATCGGCGATTATCGAAAGCAAGAAAAATGCGCCCCAAACGATAAAAACCGTCTTTTTGATGAGGGCTCTTTTCCTTTGAATTTCCGCCTTCGTGCCGTCTATGCTGATCCATTTCATATATAATCTATAAATTCCGATGCTAGCGTGAGTTACTACGAAAATCAATAAAACGAAATAAAATAGGTGAAGCTGTCCGAAGCGAGCGATAGCAAGATCTGCAGTAATTTTCGGACCGAATACGATCATTAAAATATGAGCCGCCGCAAAGAAAAATAGGAAAAATCCCGTCCAAAACTGAAACCACCAAAGCGTCGTGTCGCAATGCTTCATTCGCATTTTGTGCGCTTTAAACGCTCTGTAAGCGGCGTAGTTAGCCGGAAATTTTCTCATCGCCAAAAATGCGTGAATCACGAAAATCACGAAAATTACAAAAGCGACGATGTTTGTGACGAAATAAATTCCGCCCGGTTCGGCGAAATGTACGACGCCCTCAAACGCGCCCTTACCGATCAGAATCGTGCCGGTAAATATCATATGACACAGCATAAAACAGGCCAAAATCAGCCCGCTGATGCTTTGCGCCACGTCTTGCAAAGCCATAATGCGGCTTTTTTTGCCGTCTATGGATCTGCCCGTAAAGCCTTCAATGCGACCTAGCATAGGTTCTCCTTAAAAAAGATGATTATAAATCCCCGCTAAACGAAAATTTACATTTTTGTAAAGAGATTATATTACTTTTTAACTTTAGATTAATTTAATTTCTGCAAATTAGTTTTTTCTTCAAAGACTGCTTTAAGAAAACTGCTATCAAAAACATAACTAAAGATAAAATTTGCCCCATCGATAAATTTAAAAATATAAACCCAAGCCCGTCGTCCGGCTGCCTAAAAAATTCTACGAAAAATCTAAACGCCGTATATAGCATCGCGTACAGACATATCAGCTCGCCGTTAAATTTCTTAAATTTACGGTAGAAAAATAAAATCACGAAAATTACCAGTCCTTCCAAAACCGCTTCGTAAAGCTGGCTTGGGTGACGTAATGTGCCGCCTACCAAAATCCCCCACGGCTCGCTCGTCTCGCGCCCGAAAAGCTCCTGATTTAAAAAATTTCCCACGCGTCCGAAAAAATACCCAAGCGGCACGCTAAGTGCCACGAGATCGAGCAGCGCCCACATATCGGTTTTAAATTTTTTGCAAAACCAAACCGTCGCGATCACGAATCCGACGACAGCGCCGTGATAGCTCATACCGCGAATGCCCACGAACTCGCCGTTATGAAAGGGGTTGAAAATTTGCCACGGATGGCTGAAATACCACGCCGCCTCGCCCGAATAAATCGCAATGTATCCAAGCCGCGCGCCTAAAATGACGCCCACTTCAACCCAGATAAAGTAGCGATCAAGCATCTTATCGCTAAAGCCAAGGCCGTCTTTTTTTACAAAATACTTTGCCATAAATAGCGCCGTAAGTAGCGCCAAAACATACATAATGCCGTACCAGTGCACGTTTATGCCAAACGCGCTGAATGCCACGGGATCAAAGTGAGCGTAAATTTCGTTCCAGTAATTCAAATTTTTCCTTTGTTTTAAATTTTAAAATTTAACGGCGCGCATCGGACGCTGCGTGACGCATGCTCGGCAAAAGACGCAAAGCGGCGCAAGTGCTAGGCGCCAAACTTAGTTTTCGAACGCTCGATCGCACGCGCGAAACACGTAAGACGCGAATCCTAGCGATAGCGTCAAACGATGGACAGACCACCTCGCATGAAATTTCAAGCGACGACGCCAGATGGGACGCAAGGCGCCTCACGTAAAATTCCAAATGACTATGCCAGACGACATACGAAGCGACACGCAAAGTGGCGCGACGCAGACAAAGCACGCAATACCCTAATGCAGGCGGCGCAAAACGAGAGCACTGAACGCCGAGCAAAACTCGCAGTGCGCGCAAAACAAACATCAGGCGGCACATATGCAAAATACCGAATGCCGCGCAGAATTCAAAACGACGCGCAATATGACAAGCCGACGCACAAAACAGCAAGGCAGATATTTTGCATCCGCGCAGATAATGCAGATAAAATTCGCCCGTCTTGCTTAGCTTGTCGCGCTCGCAGGAGCTGTATCGGCTACAGCGCAAGAAATCCCGAAAGCAAGCTTTAAATTCTATCTCTACGCAGCACTTCTCCGTGTCGAACACGCAAAAAACACCGAGCGAGCGTCCTAAATTTTAAATTCCAAGCCCCAGCGTCTCTTTAACCACGCGGCAAAAATCCGCCAAAAACCACCCGAGCGCCTTGTAGTAGCTGCTTTTGGCGTTTATCTGCACGTGCGTAGCAAGCGCGGAAAAGCTAGGAATGATAAATTGCGCCAGATATAGCGTCAAAATTTTATGCGATTTCGCATCCGTGTTTTGCTTAAAGATCATGGCAAGCAGCGCTAGCATATTGGCTGCGTGAGCACTTTTAAGCTCTGCAAAAGGCTTTTTGAAGCGGCATTTTTCATAAAACAGCTCCACTTCGCTTTCGCTTATGAGCTTGAAAAAATCCATCTCAAACGCCTCTTTTAGCGCCTCAAAATCGCGCCCTAGCGCCGCGTAGTCCTCGCCCTGCACCTTTTGCCAAAGCTCGTGACCGTTTTTGTTCTCGATATTTTTATTTACGATGATCCAGTTTTTGCCCAAGCCGCGCAACTTCTGCTCATCTATCACGCCTTTAAAATTCGTCGCAAAGATTATGCAGATCACCGAGTATAGCTCGCCTAATTTCATCTTTTTCCTTTAAATTTAATCAAATTTCGCTCGCTTTTTTCAGCTTTTCGATGCCGAATTTTTCCCAAATCCTGCTTAAAGATCGATCTAAGCTCTGCTGCTTTTTATCGATCTCGCCAAAAAGTAGCGAGCCGCCCGATTTGCCGCTAAAATTTGAAAGATTTAGCGCCATATGGATTATCTGCGCACCTTTTTTCACGTCGCATAGCCTAAACAGCTCAAGCGCGGTTTCGCTCAGCAAGCTTAAGCTAAACGCCCTACCCTGGCTGATCTGGTGCGAAAACTCCTCGCGCGATTTATAGCGGATCTTTAGATCATACGTCGTGGGCTTTAGGTCCCTTGCGAGCACTTCGCCCGCTAAATGGCGCGCCAAAATTAAAATTTTACGCCGCAGCTCGTCCCGATCGGCGCACGGCGCGAAGCTGCGTCCAAAGCCGATGCTTTTGCGTTCGCGCTTTGAGACGACCTCGCCCTCATCTTCGCCGCTAAGGGCTGCGAAAATTTTCCTGCCGTTTGCGCCCATCTTTTCAAAAATTTCTCTGTGCCCTAGCGCGTCGCCGAAGCTTATGATGCCGTATTTGCCGAGCGTTTTTTGCGCCGCCTTGCCGATGCCCGGGAATTTTGCCACAGGCACGGCGGATAGCTCGCGCGCGATTTGCGATTTTAAAATTTGCCGCACGCCGAAGGGCTTAGCAAGGCTAGTGGCGAGCTTTGCGATCAGTTTTGCTTCGCTAAGCCCGACGCTGCAAGGAAGGCTAAAGCGGCGCATAATTTCGCTTTGCAAAAACGCGGCAAAGCTCAGCGCGTCCGCGTCGTATGCCGTGCCGCGTAAATTTAGAAAAAACTCGTCGATGCTAAATTTTTCGATCTCGGGCGTAAAGCTTAGTAAAAACTCATAAATTTCGCGTGAAATTTTTCGGTATTCGCCATGTCTGGCGCGCACCAAAATGAGCTGTGGGCACAGAGCAAGCGCCTGTTTTACGGGCTGAGCCGAGTGCACGCCGTCCGCTCTGGCCTCATAGCTCGCGCTTAAAATTACGCTGCCAAGCTCGCTCTTGCCGCCGAAAATCTCCTCGTCGCCGCCTCCGACGACTGCGATCTTTTTGCCCGCAAGCGCGGGATCGGCAAGCCTCGCTACAGAGACGAAGAAGCTGTCCAAATCGATGTGAGCTATCAAACTATGTCGATCCCGAATCCGCTAAGCCCCGCGTAGTCTTTCGGCTCGCTCTTGCTTAAAATTTTGATTTTTCTAACGCCCAGATGTGCTAAAATTTGCGCTCCGATGCCGAAGCTCTTAAAATCGGCGCGATTTTGCGCGGATTTTAGCATCAAAAGCACGCCGCCCTCTTTGCGCAAAATCTCCAGATCGCGCATGAAATCGTTAAATTTCGTATCGCTTAAAAACTCCAGATCGCTTGAAATTTTATGAAATTTCACATTCGTCTGCGCGCTCTTTCCCAGCTCGCCGAAAATATATGCGCGGTGCTCGTTGCCCTCGTGATCGCTCACGTCGTAAAATTTCGTCGCCTCGCCGCACAGCATGGCGCTTTTGGGCTCGCTAAATTTAACGAGGGTTTCGTGTTTTAGGCGGTACTGCACGATCTGCGCGACCGAGATCATATTGATGCCGTGCTGCGCGCAGAATTTTTCCAGATCGTCCCTGCGCGCCATATCGCCGTCGTCTTTGACGATCTCGCAGATCACGGCGCTTTGCGAAAGCCCAGCCAAGCGGCATAGATCCGTAGAGCCCTCGGTATGCCCCGTGCGGGCGAGCACGCCGCCGCTTTTGGCGATGAGCGGGAAGATATGCCCAGGGCGGACGAAATCATCCGCGCGAGCGCCTACGCGCGACATCAGCTCGATCGTCATATTGCGCTCATACGCGCTTACGCCCGTCTTAGCGTCCTTTGCGTCGATCGTGACGGTGAAGGCGGTCTCGTGGCTCGAAGTGTTTTTATCGACCATCAAGCTTAGATCTAGCTGCTGCGCAATCTGCGGGCTAAGCGCCACGCACAGCACTCCGCGAGCGTGCGTGATCGCAAAATTTACCTTCTGTGCGCTGCTAAAGGTGCTCGCAAACACCAAATCGCCCTCATTCTCGCGATCGACGTCATCGACCATAACGAGCATTTTGCCGTTTTTCAGATCCTCAATCGCCTGCTCTACGCTGATCATTATCGCTCCTTTAAATTTAATTCTACAAATGCCGCTTTTAGCTTCTCAAAAAGCGGGGCGAACGAAACGCCGTTTACGCGGACGTTTGCGATCGTCGTGATGAAATTCGTATCGCGCTGCCACCGCGGTACGAGATGATAGTGCACGTGCTCGGCTATGCCCGCACCCGCGGCGGCGCCGAGGTTCATGCCGATATTTACGCCGTTTGCGCCCAGCGTGCGCTTTAAAATCCCCACTCCGGCGCGCACGTAGCGGCTCATCTCCGCCCACGCATCATCGCTAAGGCACTCGATATTATCGGCGTGCTCGTAGGGTATCACCATAAACGCGCCCGGGCTGTATGGGTAGAGGTTCATCACCCCGAAGCAATGCCGCGCGCGAAAAAGCACGCCGTTGCGATCGTCGAACGCCGCATCCGCCGCCGCGTCGCAGAATGGACAGCCGCTTCTTTTTTCGGTAAAATACTCGCTTCGCCAAGGGGCGCAAAGATAATCCATCTCTTTTCCTTTCCGAAATTCCAAAATTCTATGGAATTTTAAAATTTGCGTTTCGCAAAATTCTATGAAATTTGGAATTTAAAACTTCTAAATTTCATAAAATTTTAAATTTACGTAGCCCGCGCTTGCTCGCACTATGCGGAGCTATGCTCGTGGCAGGCGCGACATGCTTTGCAATCCCAGACTGCGCGAGGCACTTACTCTGCGCGATATATGTTTGCGGATCGAAAGCCCGTGGCGGACACGCATTTGGCAAATACTCATCGCGCGGCAAACATAGCATCTAAGTCCGCACCGTAGCCGTTTGCGCGGCATGCGATAATAAGCTCGCGATGCCAAAGCGTAGCACGTACGCCTACGCGGCATACGATATCAAATCTACGCGGTCGTTTGCGCGGCGCATTATAACAAAACTTTGACGCACTCACAGGCACGGTACGCGGTGCCAAACCTGCGCTGCAATCACCATCGCAACACGCGGTAAAATTTAACGCGGCGCGGTCATAGCATAGCTGCGGCTCAATCGCGGCGTATCGCAGCCGAGGCGACTTAGATCGCGAGCTGTGATTAAATTTACGGCGCCGTATATAATCGCCAATACTAGGCTTGCGTAAGCGTACGACATGTAGGGCATTGCGGCAAACTCGCAATCCTAAGCAGTCAAATTCCACAAGCGCAAACCCGCCTGCGCGAAGCTATACAAAGCGTAAATTTAAACCTCGCTCCGTAGCCGCTCGCGCGGCGTGGAATAATAAACTCACGATGCTAAAGCGCAACGTGGACTCTTACGCGGCATGCGATATTAGATCGCGCCACGGCGCCAAATTTAAAGAGCCGTTAAATTTTAAAGTCCGCCGAATTTTACGGATTTTAAAATTTACTGCCTTAAAATTTCGCTCCGTTCGCTAAATTTAACCGCTCGCTTCGGGTTTAAGCCTGCGCGATCAAACGAGCCAAATTTAAATTTAGCCACCCGCGCCGAACTTTATCTCGCGCAGTGCCGCGCCGACGTCATTTTGGCGCATAAAATGCTCTCCGATCAAAAACGCATCGACGCCCGCCTCGTGCAAGCTTAAAAGCTGCTCGTGCGAGTGCAGACCGCTTTCGGCGACGATGATCTTACCGTTTGGAATTAACGGGATCAGTCGCTCGCTCAGGCTCGTATCGACCTCGAAAGTCTCTAAATTTCGATGGTTGATGCCGATAATATCGGCGCCTGCAAAGACCACTTTTTTCAAATCGTCCTTATCGTGGATCTCGCACAGCGCCTCAAGTCCCAGCCTGCGGGCAAACTCGAGCAGCTCTCTTAGCTCCTTGCGCTCAAGCGCTTTGGCGATCAGCAGGATAAAATCCGCGCCGTAAACCAGCGCCTCGAGAACCTGATAGCGATCTATGATGAAATCCTTGCGCAAAATGGGCGTACGAGTGTAGCGGCGGATCTGCGGGATAAACTCCAAATCGCCTCTGAAATAATGCGGCTCGGTAAGCACCGAAAAGGCGCTCGCACCTGCATTTTCGTACTCCACGGCAAGGCTTAGCGGCTCAAAATCCTCGCGGATGATCCCCTTGCTTGGGCTTGCCTTTTTAATCTCGGCGATGATGCGAAGCGGATCTTTCTCATCGCTTCTAAGCGCGCTTATGACGTCGCGCGGCTCGTAGGGATTGGCGCTTAGCGAGCGGCCGAGCAGATCCTCGGGTAGTCTTTCTTTACGAAGCGCCAGATCCTCGCGAGTGCGTTTTAAAATTTCATCCAAAATCATCGCTACTGCCTTGGCGTCTGGGTTTTAGAGCCAGCATGCTCTTTCGACGTAGAATTTTGCTCTGGCATAAAATCCTGCCTCGATACGGAATTTTGTCTTGACGAGGCAGAATTCTGCGCGGCGGAATTTATAGGCGTCGCAAAATTTTCAGAAGCCGCGGAATTTGGTGTCTGGTTTTGAATCGCGGAATTTGCAGACCCGGCAGAATTTTGTGAAGCGGAGTCTTTTGGCGTTAAATCACGCGTTGCAGCGGAGCTCGGACGTGCGGAATCTAACGCAGAGCTTTCGGGCGCCGTAGATTTTATGGAATTAGGCGAAGGAGTTTTTATTGCCGGGCTTTGCGGCGCCTGATCTTTCGGCGTGGAGCCTTTTATCGTAGCGGGGTTTTGCGATATAGAATTCTGCGGCGCTACGCCTATGCCAGCGGCGCACGCATCAATCGCCTCCAAATGCTCTTTGCCTTCGGGGGAATTAAAAAATTCTGCGTCTTTGATCTTAGCCATTTCATTTTTAGCCTTGTCGCACTCGCCAAGCTTGTAGTATCCCCAAGCAAGCGAGTCCAGATAATACGGCGAGTCGGGGTCTTTTTGTAGAGCGCGGCGGACGAGCTCGATGCCCTTGCGAACGTCCAAATCGTGATCTATTAAGATGTAGCCGTAGTAGTTTAGGTGCACGGGGTCTTTAAGTTGCGGCGCGATATTTTCAAATTTTGCCACTACGCTAGACAGGGTTTTAGCGTCCACGCTTTTGCCCGCGCTTTCATATTCGTAGATCGCCTCGATCGCCAAAAAGTCGTAATTTTTGGTCTTCATAAACTCATCGCGTGCCATTTTAATCGCGGTTTTATAGTCTTTTTTATGCGCGTAGGCATCGATTAGAAGCTCGCGCTTGTAGTCGTATTTCTTCAAAAGCTCGATTATTTTATCAAAGTCGTTTGAGTAGTAATAAATCGCTATCATATCGTCCAAGAATTTATTATCCCCTTTGGCTTCATACAGCGCTTCATCGATCTTAGCGACATCCAAATAGCGTTTATTCGTGCGATACACATCAGCTAGCAGCTCGCACGCCATACCCTGGGCGCAGCCGTAGATGCGCCTGTGCGTCTCGATGATGCGGATCGCTCCGTCCGAATCATCGAGTTTATTTAGCAGCACGTCGCATAATCTGATGAGATTTTCGTCAGTTTTGTCTAGTTCATAGGCTTTTTCAAAGTAGGTTTTGGCTAAAGTAAAATTCTCCATCGCATAATATGTCGCCGCTAAGATCGCGTAACTACGCGAAATGGGATCTACGGTGACTAGCTTAAGAGCAGCAGTATTGGCATTTAGATTATCTTTAATGCCTAAGTAGTAGCCGATCTTTACTCGCAGATACTCGGAGTCTGAGTTTAGGCTTTTTTCGCCGAGCTTTAAATAGCGCGCCGTATTTTTACGATCTTTGATCGCAAAAGCAGTCTTTAGCGCTTCTAGCAGATAAACGGACGAGCCCGTTTTATTGTATGCCTTTTCATATAAAAACATCGATGCGACGGGATCTTTATGCAGTAGCTCCAAAGCTGTAAGCAAATCGAAATTTAGCTCGGCGTCTTCTTGCGCTCGCATCGCGTGGCTTAGCTTTTCTTTGGTTATACTTTTAGCGCTTACGCCGCGATTTATCAAGCTCTTTTTAATTGCTTCTTTTGCACCGTTTTTTGTGCCAATGCTGGAATTCTTATCAGACGCCTTTTTATCCGTAACGGACTGCTTCGCTGCTGCAGCATTCGTCCCACTTTCCGCACTTAGATACTGCGGTGCTAAAATCATCGCCGCGATTAAAATTCCGCCAAAAACCTTACCCCGATACATTCTTCCTCCAATTCTTTAGTATGCGTTTTAAAATATTCCCAAAACGGGAAGCTACGGCACTGCTTCGGACGCAGCTCGTAAATCCCGCAATTGCGCTGCGCTTCGTCAAAAAATACGCACGCTAAGCCGCCTTCAAAGGGCTTTTCTTTTACGCTAAATTTAGCGCCTATTTTTTGTAAATAAATCTCTTTAAGCCTTGCGGGCGAAATTTTAAATTTTGCCGCCAGCGCCGCAATCTCGCTCTCATCTATCCAGATATAGCCACTCTCTCCAGTGCAGCACTTGCCGCCGCAGCGCTCGCATGCGCTAGCATCGAAGCTGAAGCCAAACTCACTCATAATCCACGCTCGTTAGATCTGCGCTTTTATAGATCGCGTGGGCTTGTGCGGTGCGCCTTCCGTGCGCGCTAGCATAGATCGGAAGGACGATCTCACAGGGCGAGCGCGAGTTCTTACGAGCCTGCAAAAGCGCGAGTTTAGCGGGCTTTGAAATGTCGGGATAGACAAAACCAAGCCTCGTTAAATTTAGCCTAAACTCGCCCAAAAGCTCGCAAATTTTAGCTAGCTTGCCCGTCTCGTAGCAAAAAATAAGTGTGCCACCAGGCTTAAGATGAGCGTTCGCAGATCGCACAAAATCCCGTAGGCTAAGGCTTGCTGCGCTCTTACTAAGCGCCATATGAGGCTCTTTGCTAAGCGAAATGCGCTCTCGATAAAAGGGTGGATTTGAGACGATAAAATCGAAGCGTTTTTCGCTTTTAAACTCCGCAAAATCCGCGTGCAAAATTTCGGCAGGCAGATCGTTTTGCAAAGAATTTAGCCTTAAAATTTCTAAATTTCGCTCTTGAATTTCTAGCAAGCTTAGATTGATGCTTTTAAAATCGCGCTTTAGCAAAAGCCCTAAAATTCCACATCCTGCGCCCACATCCAGCACGTCGCCGTATATCGCTCGCGGATTTAGCGCGCCTTTTAGGCTACGCTCATTGCAAGCGGCAAACCCGCCGTCAAACAAGCACTCCGCAGCAAAATCCTCGCGTGCTTTGGCGCCTTCAAATTTGCTCGCAAAATCTTTATCGTGCGTCTTTTGAGATTCTAAAGACTGCGCGATTTGTTCGTCACAAAATTTAAAATTTTCACCGCTTGCGATATCAGGCTTTAAAGCATGCCAGGCTTCGTCGTTTTGAAAATCGTAATTTTTATAGCGCTCGCTTTGAAATTTCTCCTGAAATTCCGCTTGAAATTCCATTTTAAATTCCGCCTTAAGTTCAGCGCAGCCCTTACTTCCAAAATCGCGATCATTCTCCGTGCTATGGTTAGGGACATACAACTCTTCTTTGCTAAAAGCGCAATCCTCGGTGCAAAATTCCGTCTCGCCGCCTGCGTAATTTGCAGCGCAAAATTTTGCATTAAAGCTTCTATCTGCTGCGCCTTTAAATTCCGCGCCACAGCCCAGCGCCCAAGAGCCATTTTGCGATGCTGCGTCAGCTTTACGCACGCCTGAGCTTCTTATAAAATTCCACAAAAAAATCGTATCGCTCGTGTAGCGATAACCCTTTTTTGGCTGATAAAGCCTCATCTGCGGATATTTTTGATGATGGTATGAGCGTGATTTATCGCCACCACGATCGATCCACCACTTCTGCTGATGAGATCTCCACCGACGTAAAGCCCGCTAGTGGCAGTTTGAAGATTTTCATCCACGATCGGCACGCCGTTTTCATCGTAAGCGATGCCGCATTTTTTAAGAAAATCGATCGGGCTCGTGCCGCCGATCGCGTATATCACGCGGTCAAATACGAGCTCGGTGCCATTATCAAATTTTACCAGCATCTTGCCGTTTTCATTTTCAAGAGCCTCTATATCGATGCCTAAACGCAAGATGATGTTGCCGTATTTGGTCTCGCGCATTACGTCGCTTTCGTTCGTCTCGTTTAGGCGGGTAAATTTAGCCTTGCGATAGCAAAGCGTCACGACATTGGTTTTACACAGCGCTATAGCGTATTCCGCAGCTGAGTTACCACCTCCGACGACCAGAATTTTTTCATTAATCGTGCATTTATCAAGATTGAAATTTACCCGTTGCGTGATCGAAGGCGGAATTTTATAAGCGGGCTTATTAGGCTTGCCCATCCTGCCAATTGCGACGATGACGTTGCGCGCGCGGTATCCAGCCGAGCTAGTCGTGATATAAAACTCATCTGCGTGCTTTTCGATCTTTTCGACTTCACTTTTGAAATTCGTATCGATTTCGTCGCTATCTAAAAGCTCGTCGAAATAATTTAGCACGCTCTCTTTCGTGCCGGTTTCAAACGAAATAGAGCCGCGCGTCTCGCTGTCAAAGCCCTTATATTCTTTATCGACGCGCTTTTTATCTTTGTAAAACTGCCTAATCGTTTGAGAGTGGTTGTCGCCTTTTTCGAGCAGAAGTACATGCGCAAGCCCGTTTCTTTTGGCTTCTACTACGGAAGCGATGCCGCAAGGACCGCCGCCGATCACCGCCAAGTCGTAAACGTCTATCATAAATTTCCTTTAATCTTTTAAATTTCATACGAAATTATAGTAAAAATTCCATTAAAATCAGTGGAATTTCCTAGCAATTTCGCAGCTTAAATTTAAAATTTTAACGCTTTAAGATGCTTGCTTGGCTAAATTTGAAAAGACATAATTTTCTCCGTTTAAATTTTAAATTTCACGGCGCCAATCCGTTTATAAAAGCTCATGCGGCAAAAGCGGCAGCAAGAGCAGTAAATTTTAAAATTTCACTTTGCCGAAATGGAATTTTGCGAGCTAAGATAAAGCGATAAGAGCGGTGAAATTTTAAAATTTCACCGCTCTTGCAGAGGTTTTAGTAGAATTTTTAAGGCTAGTTAAAATTTAGCGTATACTTTATGCTAAAGTTAAATTCCATATCTTTCTCGACCTTTGGAAAGCTACCTTTGGTGCGCTCGACTGCGCTTAATGCGCCCTCATCAAGCGAATCGACATTAGAAGAAGACGTAACGCGAAGACCCTTAACATCACCGCTTGCCGTATAGGTAAAGTGCACGCCTACGACGCCGATTTTACGCATACGTTGCGCATTTTTAGGGTAGTGCGACTGCGCGTAGCGAGAAATGATGGCGAAAATTTTCTTACCGACATCGCTATTGCTAGGATCTCCGCGGCTTGTTATAGCGTCGCTACCACCACCTGCACTACTAGAGCCGCCGCCCCCGCCGCTACCCAGCGAAATAGGCTTTGTCGGATCAAACTTCGCAGTTAAATTCCTATCGCTGCTTTGAACTTTATGCTCTTTTTTAGGCTTCGGTTTTTCGATCGGTTTTGGTTTTTCTACCGGCTTTGGCTTAGGCTTTTCGACCGGTTTCGGTTTTTCGACTACGGGCTCTGGTATAGGCTCCGGTTCAGGAATCGGCTCGGGCTCCGGTATTGGCTCCGGCTCAGGCGGAGTTGGTTCCGGTTCGGGTTCGGGCTCCGGCTCCGGCGGAGTGGGCTCTGGCTCAGGATCCGGTTCAGACTGATCGGAAGGAGGCGGGATATTGGGCTCATCGGAGATATCGCCCTGCTTGGCATCATCCATTATGCTATCGATGGAAAAGGCTATCATATCGGGCATGCTAGGCGGCTTCGGTGCCGACGATAAAAGAGCAAAAACACCCACAGCGATGATGCAATGCAGCACCAAAGATACGATGAAGCCTATTGCGCTATCTTTATTCATTATTCATTGCTCTTTTTCGGTCACGATCGCAAATTTTTCATGGCCTGCCTTTTTTAGGACATCCATGATCGAAATGAAAGAGGAAAATTTCGAGTCTTTATCATTTTTCAATACGACAAGATCGTTTTTATCGAGCGCGGCAATTTTTTTCTCAAGCTCATCCTCGCTTATTGCGACATCGTCTAGATAAATTTTAGATTCGCTATCCACTTTGATGGTAACTTTTTTATCCTCTTGCGGGTTTTGCGAGCTTGAAGAAGATGGAAGATTTACCTTAATATGCCCCTGCGCAATGAAAGTCGAGACACTAAGCACGATCGCTAACAGCACCAGCATAATGTCGATGAACGGGACGATATTTAGCCCGTCTCGTCTAGGAATGCTCATTTATTTAACCTCATCGTAGCGATTTAGAAGCACATCAACTTTACGGACGAAACCGTTGTAGATGATAAGCGTAGGCACGGCGACTACTAGACCGGTAGCCGTAGCTTTAAGGGCAAGCGAGAGACCTTGCATGATAGCCTTGGTATCGATACCGCTTGCAGTACTCATATCAAAAAATGTGATCATAATGCCGATGACAGTACCTAAAAGACCGATGTACGGAGCATTTGAATAAACAATATAAAGTGTCGTTAAATTTTTTGTCAGAGCCTCTTCATATAGCGCCTTGCTTTTGTAATCGCTCGCCTTAACCTTCGAATAAAAAAGCAGCCTTTCGATAGTAAACCATACGACTAAAAAGCTCATAAATCCGAGGATCGCAAAGATAATGTAATCCACGTAATGCGCCAAAAATTCCATAATGCCCATAAGCTCTCCTTAAAAATTTTAAAAATTTTTATAAATTCAGCAAAGCACCTTGCCAAAAAAATGAGCGATTTTATCAAAAGTAGATTTAATTTTTACTAAAATTTTGATGATCGATATTTAAATTATATTTTATCATTTAGCTTTATTTAATGATAATAAAGCATTCGGAGATAAAATTCTAATGATTTTAAAACGTCTTGATAATTAATATAAAATAAAGGATTAATTTTATACTATTTCACATTTTTTACTCTCATTATCATTTAGGAGTTTCGTATGAAAAAATTTCATCTGGCTTTGTCTTTGTGCGCGGTTCTTTGCTTAAGCGCACAAGCAGACGAGAAATCAAGCGCTACGGACGTATCCAAAAGCAAGGATTTAAATACGCAAAGCCTAGGCGTAATCGAAGTTACTAGCGATTCTAGCACACCTAGCACCGTGGATGATGTCAAAATCAACACCCGCAACGCTACGCTCGTAAAAGACGTATTTCGCGATATTCCGGGCGTGTATGTGGGCGGTACCAACGGCATGAATCAAAAAATTTATATGCGCGGCGTGAGCGATCGCGGTCTAAATATCACGATTGACGGCGCGAAGCAAAACGGCAATACCTTCCATCACAACGCCGATTTGCTAATCGATCCGGATCTTATCAAAGCCGTAGAGGTCGATGTCGGCGCGCGCTCGATCGTGAACGGCTCGGGCGCCTTGGGCGGCTCGGTAGCTTTTAAGACTGTGGATGCCAACGACCTGCTCGAAGATGGTCAAGATATCGGTGCCAAGCTCAAAGTGGGCTATACGAGCAACAACGAGGGCTATTCGCAAAGTGCGATGCTCTACGGCAGAGCGTTTGATAGCCTAGATATGCTTGCTGCGTTTAAGCACTACGGATACGGCTTCGGCGAATCGGGCAACGGCAAACCTACGGGCGGCGATGGCAACGACATAAATTATTTATTAAAAGTGGGCTATAGCTTTTTGGATTTTCATAAAATTTCGCTATCTACCGAGCATATGCAGTATAAAGGCTTGTATCCTTTGCGCCCGGAATTCGGCTCTTGGCTAAACGGACAGCTGGATAACCGCAAATACGAGCGCGATACACACACAATCAAATACACGTATAATCCAAGCGACCTGCTAGAACTCGACATCACGGGATATTACACCAAGCATCAACGCATCGGATCGACTTCGACGAACGTAAAATGGGGCGTCGAGACCAAAGGCGGCAAAATCGGCGCTAAGAGTAAATTTGAAACGGGCGATCTTGCTCATACGTTGCGTTATGGCTTTGATTACTACCGCTCGGAAAACTACGTCAAGCCCGGCAATCTACGCCCCGAAAAGGTCGATAACTACAGCGTCTATTTAGAGGATGCTATGCGCTACGGCGGGCTTACGGTAACTCCTGGCATCCGCTACGAAAGGCACGAGCTAAAGACTTATAACGGCAGAGGTGCTAATATCTCTAGCTACAAATATAAATTTGACGAAGTGAGCCCCGCTTTGGCGCTTGATTACGAGATCGGCGCGGGATTTGGAGCGTTTGCCAGCTATGCGCGAGTATTTAGAGGACCTGACGTAATGGAGAGCATGATGGCTGCGGGCACTAGCCGCGGCAGACCGCTAAGCTGGATGGCTAATGAAAATTTAAAAGCCACTACGGGTAACGCCTACGAAATAGGCGGTCGCTACAAAAGCGATCTGGGGGAGAATTCCTCGGTAAGCCTAACTGCGAAGTATTTCAGAACGGAATATAAAAATCTCATCGTAGATAACAACGCTCGCAGCGGCGTTATCGGCTGCCCGGGAGGCGCGCAGGGCACCTTATGCAGGGCTAACGCGGGCGGCGCGGATATTGACGGCGTCGAGCTTTTCGCAAGATTAATATTAGATGATTTGAGCCTTGCTGCGGGTTACACCCACCAGCACGTAGAATATAAAGACCGCGTGCGCAGCGGCTCGGGCTATCTAAGCTCAAACATCATCGGCTACCGCGACTATGGCGATAAATACACCTTCAATGCCGAGTACGCAATCTCTGCGGCGGATCTACTGCTGGGCTATAACTTGCTCTTTTTCAACTCCAAAAACGTAGCCTCCGCAAATAGCGACGAAAAAACAAAAGTGCCTAGCTACGCGGTTCACGATCTATATGTGACCTACGCTCCGGATAGCGGGCGATTTAAAGGGCTTGAGATCAACGCGGGCGTTTACAATCTCTTTGATAAAGCCTACGCGTCGCACTCGCAGCGCAGCGCCGATTTCACCGGTGATTCAAACGCTATCGACTGGGAGCCGGGACGAAATTTCAAGCTAAGTGTGGCGTATAAATTTTAAAGCTTACGCGAGATGACGGTACGAAATTTTGCACGCTAAAGCGGCGAAATTTTAAAAATTCAAAACCCTTGGAATTTCAAAATTCTAAGGGTTTTATAAATTTGAAATTCTTAGACTTAGAATTTCAAGCTTTTAAATTCTACTAACATAAATTTTCTCGTAAAATTCTTGCGAATAGCAAAATTCTCATTCAAAATGGAATTCTAGCGTGCAGCGGAATTCCAAAAATTCAAAGCGATATCCGCAGCACTTCACATCCGAAACTCGTTTAGAATTTATAAAATTCCTCCCGCTTAAAGCGCCGTCCGTTTACTCTTCATCGTTAAAATTCCGTTTTAAATTCTACTTAAAAGGAGAGCCTTTGTTAAATTCTACTAAAAACGCCATTCGCGGGGCGTTTTGGACGAAACCGTTCATAGTTTTAGTGCTGCTTTTGCTGCTGTTAATTCCGCTAAGCTTTATCGATAACCTCACCTACTCGCGCTCCGAAACCAAGCAGCTCGCGCAGGATTCGATCCTCACGCCGGTGGGCGGCGAGCTGCAAATCCAGGGCCTTGCGATCGTAGTGCCCTATGCAGAGGTAATCGAAGCGATAGACAAAAGCAACAACGAGCTCGTAAAAAGGCGCGTAGAGAAAAATTTCATCATCGTGCCTAAAAACTACTCCCTCGCGGCGGAGATCGACCCCACCTATTTAAAGCGCGGGATTTTTCGCGTCCCGATATATAACGGCGACTTCGCGCTAAAAGCGGACTTTGAGGCGATAAACTATACCGAGCTCGGCGTCGATCCTGCGCGGCTAAATTTCGACGAAGCCGTGCTAGTGCTCGGCGTAGGCAATCAAAAATCCTTCACCGCCTCCCCCGCTTTAAGCTTAAACGGCAAGGAGCTTAAGCAATATCACGGCAACACCGAGGCTAAAATTTTCGATCGTAGTTTAATCTACAAGCTCCCCGCTTCCGCGCTGTCGTCTGATTTTAGCATCAGCGGTACGCTTAAAATCCAAGGCGGCGAGGCACTTCATCTAGCTCCGATCGCGCAAAATAGCCGTTTTGAAATTAGCTCTACTTGGGCATCGCCTAGCTTTGGCGGCGGCTTTATCGCCAAATCGCGCGAGGTAAGCGCTAACGGCTTTAAAGCTTCGTGGGAAGTTACAGGCTTAGCCGCAGGCATTGCTCCTGCGTGGCTCGCAGATCAAGACACGCAGATTGCGATGACGAGCCGGCGCAGCTACGACGATAGAAACGACGCCGTAAGTATCGGCTTCATCGAGCCCGTGAACAACTACTCGCTGATTAAGCGTTGCACGGATTATGCGCTGTTATTTTTAGCGGTGCCGTTTTTAGCGATCTTTTTGTGCGAGGTTTACACTCACGAACGCATCCACCCGATCCAGTATCTACTCATCGGCCTGGAAGACGTCGTTTTCTACCTGCTGGTACTTTCACTCTCCGAACACATGGGCTTTGCGCTTAGCTATGCTATCTCGGCGATCGCGGTCAGCGCGATAGTATTTTTCTACGCGAGCGCGATTTTTAAAGGCGCGCGCTGGGGCATTTTCATCACTTGCGTTCAGCTCGTTTCATACGCGATCCTCTATGTCATCTTAAATTCCGAAGACTACGCCCTATTAATGGGAAGTTTGATGATATTTGCGGTGATTTCGCTCGTTATGTATTTTACACGCAAGCTTGATTGGTACGACACCGCGATTCCAAGCGGCGAGAAAAAACAAGAGCAAGAGCCCGAAATTTAGCCTTTAAATTTACCGCTAAATTTAATCGCAACGGCCTTTGGAGTTTTAAAATCCAAAGGCCTTTTTAAATTTACCCGCTAAATTTCGACTGCCAAAATTTCATCTATCTGAAATTTTACTCGCCGCGGCAGACAAACCGCGACCGAGCCGAACGGCGTATTTTAAAATTTAGCCCCGCGAGCGGGAGTATATCGCGACAAAAACAAAATTTAGATCACGCCGCTTTAAATTTTAAAATTTCATCTGCGCCGATTTTTGAGTATAATGAGCGAAAAATTTTAAGGATTTTGTGTGATACTTGCTATTGAGAGCAGCTGCGACGACAGCTCGGTCGCGGTGATGGATGAGCGCAGTTTCGAGCTGAAATTTTACGAAAAAATAAGCCAGGAGGCCGATCACGCCAAATACGGCGGCGTCGTGCCCGAGCTTGCCGCGAGGCTGCATACGGAGGCGCTGCCGCGGATTTTGCAGCGCGCAAAGCCCTATTTTAGCGAGCTTAGCGCCGTCGCAGCGACCAATACCCCAGGGCTCAGCGTGAGCCTGATCGGCGGCGTGAATATGGCAAAAGCGCTCGCGCTTGCGCTAAATTTGCCGCTCATCGGCGTAAATCATCTCGTAGGCCACGTTTACTCGCTGTTTTTGCACGGCGAGGCGCGATTTCCGATGGGCGTTTTGCTCGTTAGCGGCGGGCATACGATGGTTTTGGATATCGACACTGCGGGGGGTATCGAAATTTTAGCGACCACCGGCGACGACAGCTTCGGCGAGAGCTTCGATAAGATCGCCAAAATGCTAGGCCTCGGTTACCCGGGCGGCGCGCTCATCGAGGAGCTCGCAAAAGGCGGCGAGCCGCGGTTTGAGCTGCCCGTGCCGCTGAAGGGCGACAGGCGGCTGGAGTATAGCTTTTCGGGGCTTAAAAACGCCGTGCGCGTGCAGATCGAAAAGCTAAAAGAGGCGGGCGAGCTAGATGAGCGGGCAATGCGCGATCTGGCGCGCTGCTTTGAGGACGCGGCGTGTGCGCACATACTGGATAAATTACAGCGGATCTTTGAGCTGCGCCGCTTTGCGCGCTTCGGCGTCGTGGGCGGAGCAAGCGCGAACCTGCATCTGCGCGGGCTTTTGACGGATTTGTGCGAGCGGGCGGGCTGCGAGATGCTTTTCGCGCCGATGAAATTTTGCTCCGACAATGCCGCTATGATCGCGCGCGCGGCGATAGAAAAGCTGCGCAAAAAGGAGTTTGTCTCGCCCGCAGAGCTTGAGATCATCCCGCATCTAAATCTACGCTCGGCGTTTGAGTAAAATTTTAAAATTTACAAATAATCTGCGTCCGCTAGCGGTTTCTTACGCGCTGGGCGTTTGAGTGAAATTTTATCTCGCGCTCGCTCACGGTTGAGTTTGGATAAAATTCACTTTGAATTTACACATCGCGTTTCAGGCTCACGCCACGTTTTGCCAAACTCCTTTCGTGCTCGCACCACCATCGATGCCGCTGCCGCTGCGCATGTCCTCGCTGCTTGCAATATCTGCTAAAATTTGATCGGCTTGTTTACTCGTCATTTTTTATCCTTTATATTTAATCGTGCAGAAAAGTTACGACTTCGTGTTCTTTTGGTAAATTTTCTCTACCATCAATACCGCGATTTCCGTATTCTGCTAGAGCTTCTTTTAAAATTTTATAAAGCTCGTCCAATGAAATTCCGTCAATACTAGAATTTATATTTTCCAGCTTATATTTTATAAAAAACGGATTATCTGCGAGCATTTTACTTGTAGTCTCGTCATAAATTCGCCTTATATCAAGCTCAATAACATTGCCTTTATAACATAAAATATAAATCTCCTCACCCGTAAATCCATCTCGCGGATCCAGCAGGCATGGATCGCAAACGAACATAAACCAAATATCTCTCTGCCTATCAATAACCCAATCAAGCTGCGCTATAGCCATATCGCTCAAAGTTGTTCTGCAACGATATTTTATTCTATATTTATTCACGATATTTACGACATTATATTTCTCCAAGTCCTCTTTCGAAATATATTCTGCTACAAACGCCACTTTATCCCCTTTTCTTTAAATTTTAGATCTGAAAATTACTTGAATATTCTCTCTAGGAATAGAAATTATAGCACCTATCTTAAACTCATTTAAAATTTCTTTTAAAATATCTACAATCTCCTGTTTTGTTATATCCCCAAGATCGCTTCTTATAGATTCCAGTTCATATATTAATATAAACGGATTATCCGTATCTTTTTTGCCGGTATATTCATTATATATCTTTCTTAAATCAATCTCTATATCTTTGCCTCTATAATGCAAAAGCCATATATATTCACCGCTAAATTCCATATCTCTCGGATCCCCGATAGTGATACTACGCACAGGAAAAAGCCAAATACCCCTATCTCCATCTATGCACCAGTCTCTTGAATTTAAACTTGCGCAACTAAGCTTGCTCTGATGATACTTTTCACATATCTCATTGCACGGTTTTAGTAAATCGTATTTCTCGATATCCTCTTCTGAAATACGCTCTGTAACAAACGCCATTCTCTCTTCCTTAAGAATTTAAAATTTTAAGACTGCTTGCGGGTTGCCGCCGTCTTTTGCTCTTGCGACAGATCGTTTAGCCATTTGCGCAAATGGCTAAATATACGCCAAATTTCATCTTTCCGCGCCGCGTAAATTTTAAAATTTCGCTTTTATGTAAGCGCTGTTTTCTTGCGGGTCTCTCGCCGATAACTCGCCGTCTGCTGCTTAGATGAAATTTTAAAATTCCACTACCTAAACGCACGGATAAAATTTTAAAATTTTGCCGTCCGCGCGCACGAACGAAATTTTAAAATTCCACGCCGCTTAACACGAGCGGGTGAAATTTATAAAAAAATTTCGCCGCCGCAAATCAAAGCGCAAATAAACGCGCTAGCGCACAGAAATCGCGCGGATTAACAAAAGTCGCGCTTGAATTTCATCGATAAATTTATAAATTCCGCCTACGCTTCGGCGGTTTTGTTTTCGTCGATTACGGCTTGCATCGTGTCTCTGGCGTGCTGCAGCCAATCTTTATCACTCGTATCGAGCAGGTCTAGGTAGATGATTTTGACGTGTCCGCTGTGGACGGTGAAATCGTGAGAGTTTGCGATGTGCTGCGTGCCGATGAGCACCACGGGCTGGACGCGCAGACCGAGCTTGCTAACGATCGCTTTGGCGCCGCTTTGAAATTGCAAAAGCTGCGTGCCGCGATGCCTAGTGCCCTCGGGAAACATCGTGATGACGCGCCCTTCGCTCACGCGCTGCTGCACTTCGTGCACGATCCGCACCAGATCGCGCGGATTTGAGCGATCGACCTGGATCATCTTCGGAAGAGTGATGATTTTGCCGATGATAGGGATGTCTGCGATCTCTTTTTTAGCGATCCAGCAGATATCGGCGGGATGGGTTTCTTCGAGCACGACGATATCCATTATGCTTTGGTGGTTGGCGATTACTAACTGCGCGCGCGGATCGGGAGTGCCTATGATCTCGATATCATATCCGACGCCATAGCGCTGAAAGCGCCCCCAAATGCGGCGGAAGCGGCGATGAGAGGAGTTTTTCACCGCCATGGCGATCACGACGCAAACGACGGTAAAAATAAACCAAATCGCGTAAAATAGCGCTCTAATCCTTGCTAAGCTCATCTTTTTTAACCCAGCCGATCTTGTTGCCGCCCAGCATGATTTTATAAAATTCCTTATTCGTACCCAAAATTTCGACCTTTTCGGCATTTTTAGTCACGTAAAACACGGTGGAGCTTTGCATAGGCAAAATTCTAACCGGAGAATTTTGCGCGATACTGCCCGTGCCGTAAGGCCTTTGCGCATAGAAATTTACCGCCAAAATCAGCACTGCAAAGATGAGCGGCGTGATATTTTTACTAAGCAGAAACATCACCAAAAGCACGGCAGCTAGCGTGTAGATCGCGACCTGCTTATAGGCTTCAAACTTGCTCTCTTTCGGATTTAGACCGATCTGCGTGCTAAGATCCTCGGCGCGCGGATTAAGCTCAAGACCGAAATTTTCAAATTTTTTAGTATTAAGATTAAAATAGCTGAAGTCTAAATTTGTGATATTTTTATCCACGACGGCGAAATAATATCCGCTCTGACTCGCGTATGTGCCGCGTACGGAGTCCACACCCTGCTTGATGATGGCAGGATTATTGATACTAAAAGCGCTGATTGCGCCGTTTCGGATACCAAGATCGAGCGTGAGTAAATTTGAAGCGTCGTCAAATTTAGTAGTTTTGTAGTTTTTAAGTTTCAGCTCGTCGGCTACGATATGCGAAAAATTAGGCTTCGTATCAAGCTTCATAAATTCCGGATTATCAGGTTTGATAGAGCTTTTTTCAAAAAATTCTCCGTTACGCTGCAGCGTCAAAACGAGCTCATTTATCTTATCGCTCTTATCGCTTGCCGCAAACCACAGCGTCGTCTCAAACATCTCGTCGCCCTCAATCCACGTAAGATTGTCGGCATTAAGCCACTTCATACCATTAGTACGGCTGATCTCTAGCTTTGGCTTGACGGTGATTTTCTGCCCTAAATACACGGCGAAATCAATCTTAAAAATTTGATTGCAATACACCTTTCTAGGCATCCCGCTGGCTTTTAGCGTAAGCTCTTTGGGCTTAATGTCCTGATAGACCTTATCGTCGGATACATCCAGATCGACTTCGTTAGTAGGCGCCAAAGCCTTAAGATCGTCGATGCTTAGATTATCCATCGACATAACCTCTTTTTTATTATACTTCAGCATCACCTTGGAATTATCGCGCGTCTGCGGCTCGTCAGGCTTATCCTCAGCTTTTTTCGGCGCGTATTTACTTAGATCATCAAGCGAATCGATCTCAATCTCCGGCGCAGCAAACGCGAGCGTGCAGACACCTAAAATAGTAAGAATTCTTTTTAGCAAATTAAGCCTTTTAGCATTTTCTCTCCGTCCGTGCCGCCCAAAATAGGCTCTATCGCGCGCTCAGGATGCGGCATCAGGCCGAAAATCTTTTTGTTTTTATCGCAAATCCCGGCGATTGCGTCCACTGAGCCGTTCGGATTTAGATCCGCGCCGTTTTCGTTACAATATTTTAGCAGCACGCAATCCTCGTCGTATAGCGACTTTAACGTATCCGCAGGCGCATAGTAGTTGCCTTCACCATGCGCAATCGGGATATTTAAAATTTCGCCCTTATCGCAACAGTGCAGAAATTTATTATCGTTTGAAACGACGCGCAAATTGTGAAATTTTGAGATAAAGCTTAAATTTATATTTTTATTCATCGCGCCTGCGAGCAGCCCCAGCTCCAAAAGCATCTGAAAGCCGTTGCAGATACCCAAAATATAGCCGCCCTTTCGCGCGTGATCAAGCACCGCTTGCATTACGGGGCTAAATTTAGCAATCGCCGCGGTTCGCAGATAATCTCCGTGGCTAAAGCCGCCAGGAAGCACGATCAGATCGGCATTTATAGCGGTTTCTTTATGCCAGATTATCTGCGTTTCGCAACCCAGCGCGTCAAAGGCGTATTTGCTGTCGCGCTCGCAGTTGGTACCGGGGAAATTTATGATCGCTACCTTCATATCACGATCTCGTAGTCTTCAATGACGGTGTTTGCCAAAATTTCATCGCACATCCTAGCGACGTCAGCGTAAATTTTATCCCTATCCTCGTCATCTAGCTCAAGGACGATCTGTTTGGCTACGCGCACATCTCGCACGCCGCTAAATCCAAGCGAAGCGAGGGCGTGTTTGACCGCCTTGCCCTGCGGATCGAGCACGCCCTCTTTAAGTCTTACGTTTACGATTACCTTCATCGCTTATCCTAAAATTCTACGCAAGACCTCTTCGTAGGCCACTTTTACGCTACCGAGATCCTGCCTGAATACGTCCTTATCGAGCTTTTTGTCAGTTTGTTTGTCCCAAAAGCGGCAGCTATCGGGGCTGATCTCATCTGCAAGCAGGATATTTCCGTCCTTATCCCTGCCGAGTTCGATTTTGAAATCCACGAGCTTTAAATTTCGCTCGTCGAAAAATTTAATCAAAATTTCGTTGATCTTGCGCGCGATCTTTTTGAGCTCGTCAAGCTCGCTTTGGCTCTTTACGGCGCCAAGCAGCAAGCAATGCTCGTCGTTTAGTATCGGATCGCCCAGCTCATCGTCTTTGTAGCAAAACTCCACCAGCGTAAACGGAAGCTTCGTGCCCTCTTTGATGCCCAGGCGCTTTGTAAGCGAGCCGGTAGCGATATTGCGAGCGATGATCTCAAGAGGGAAAATCTTACATTTTTTTACGAGCTGCTCGGTCGGGCTGATCGTCTCTACTAGCGCAGTGGCGATGCCGTGCTTTTTAAGCAGATCAAAAATCAGCGTCGAAATTTTACAATTCAGCGCGCCTTTGCCACTCTCTTCGGCCTTCTTGACGCCGTTAAACGCCGTCAGCGAATCTTTAAATTCCGAAATCAAAAGGTCGTCACTTTCGTTAACCGACCACATCTTTTTGCCCTTGCCTTCGTAGATAAGCTCTTTTTTGGTAGCTTGCATCACACTCTCCTTACTTGATGTTTAGAATTTTTATCGCGTCTATTGCGGTTTTTAACTGGATATCGTTATTAATCTGCTCTGCGGTGATGAAACTTTTCTCATCCTTTTTCTGAGCATCTTTTTTCTTGGTCTCGACCTTGGCTAACTCGCCTTGCAGGTGCTTTTTGAGATCAGCTTCTTTTAGCGAGAATTCATCCTCGTCGCGGCTCGGCACCTTGCCCGGCGCCACTACGAGATCGGGTGTCACGCCCACCGCTTGGATGGTGCGGCCACTTGATAGATAGTATCGCGCGATGGTTAGTCGCAGAGCTTCTTTATCCTCTATCGGCAGGATCACCTGCACGCTTCCCTTGCCAAAAGTTTTTTCACCAACTAACACGGCACGCTTTAGATCCTGAAGCGAGCCGCTTACGATCTCGCTTGCGCTTGCGCTGCCGCCGTTTACTAGCACTACCAGAGGCAAATCGGTGATCTTCTTTTTAGGATCGGCGTTATGTGCTTCGGTCTCGTTTTTTGCGCGCCCTTTTTGAGAGACAATAAGACCTTTGCTTACGAATAAATTTACAAGCCCGATCGCTTGATCCAAAAGCCCGCCCGGGTTGTTTCGCAGATCCAAAATAATGCCTTTGGCGTCTTTGTGCTCTTTTATAAATTTACTCGCATCCGCCACTACGTGCTGATCGAAATTCGTAACGCGCAGATATAAAATTTTATCATCCTCGATCATCTTAGCATAGACCGATTCTACTTTGATTATGTCGCGGATAATCTCGACGTCGAAAGGCTTGCTAACTCCCTTACGCACGATCGTTAGAGTGATTTTGGTTTTCGGCTTGCCGCGCATTTTTGAGACTGCATCGTCGATCGTGATGCCGAAGGTCGCGTTGCCATCGATACGCAAGATCACGTCGTTAGCCTGAATGCCCTT
>NZ_CALKTL010000118.1 GCF_937997405.1 uncultured Campylobacter sp.
ATTGCTGTAAGTTTCACCGCCTTCCACCTGGCAGGAACAAACGCTGTTTGTTTATGAATTTCATACTCCTGTATTTTTTTACAATTCCAGACATCAAACACTTCCACACGATAATTATAAAAGCCGGTTTTGGCATTCCCCGGATAAATTCTTTTACGGGGCATATCTATACTGAAAAACAAAAGGTACTCCATATCTTCTTTTGAAATCGAAAAGTAATTTATACCGTCGGTGTTTCTCCAATCCGGCTTCATCTCCTGAAAAGAGCATCCCAAAGCAATCTCTTTTAAAAATCGAATTCTCTTTGCACTCTCCCCGGTAATCTCCCCCCCATAGGTCCAGAAAATATCACGATTATTCTTTATTTTAATAGCCTCCCCATGAGTAGCATATCCCCCTGCCATAAAGGACAGCCAGTGTGAAAAAACCACTTCCTCCGGGGTACTGTTGCCCCACTCATACTTCACATTCCCCTCATACTGGTATTCATCATTCACCACAGGCTTTTGATAACGCCTTTTCAGATCAATCAAAAGTTGGTAGGTATTCGGATGCTGATAAGATACATGTGTCATCCAGCTACGATTGGGATAAATCTCCCCCGAAGGATAATTGTGAATTGAGCGTGGGTGCTGATAAGGATCGTTCGCCTTAATGTATTCCCCTATTACATCCCAGTTTCTTCGATTTACTCTGGTGCGTACCATACTTCCCCCGTCACTGTCTGCTTCCACAGATACATCATACTCATTTGCCAAGGACCACCACACATTCCTAAAGGCACTAAAGCGACGAATCACATACTGCAAATAGAAAAGGGCCTGTTCTTCGTCCATTCGGTCAATACCAAAATGTCCGAAATCATAAAAATGAAACAAAATCACATCCGCTTCTATTCCACGTTTTTTAAGATCTGAAAGGCAGCGTTCATAGTTTTGAAAATAGGCGGGAATAAAACGCTCAAAATCAAAATTTCATCCAATCTCCGCCTAAATTTTAAAAAATCTATCTTTAATCTTTGAAATTTATTATTATTTAATCAAGAGAAATTATAATATAACATTTGCAAATCATTCGCAAAATTCTAATTTTGAATAGGGGAGAGTGATGGTTAAGAAATTTTATCTTTCAAATGCCGCAATCGCGCTAAGTTTGTGCGCCGCCTTACAACTAAACGGAGCCGAAAATAATGCTACGTCCGCAAATATCGCGTCTAGCGCGGAGGCGGTAAATTCCGTAGCTTCTAAAAGCGCTTCTGGCGCGAACGCCACGAGGCTGGGCACCATCGTAGTTACCGCGACGGGCTTTGAGGATATGCTTAAAAACGAGGTTCGCAACGTCTCCGTTATCACCGCGGAGGATATGGAAAACCGCGGCTACCGCGATCTGCGCGAAATTTTAGAAAAGGCGCCGGGGGTTAGCTTTCACGGCGATACGGTCGATCTGCGCGGACAGGGTCAGAAGGCAAATACCTCCGTAAAGGCCCTTCTTAACGGAGTCACGCTCAATATGATCGACACGACGCCGACGAGCATTCCGATCGATCTAGTTCCGATCGAAGATATCGAGCGCGTGGAGATCATCCCCGGCGGCGGTAGCGTGCTATACGGCAGCGGCACCAGCGGCGGCGTGATAAATATCATCACGAAAAAGGGCGCCAGATACCCATACGCCAATGTCTCCACCAAGATCGCGTCGTATAATTACAATGATCTAAATTTAGGGCTCGGCGGCAACGTGAGCGAGAATTTGTTTCTAAAAACCGCCGTAAAGGGCTTTAAGCAGCGCGGATACCGCAAGGGCGAGAAAAATACCGGCTACTACGGCTCGCTTGGGATGTATTATAAAATTTCGGACGAGCAAAGCATCTCCTTTGATCCGAGCTATTATCAGGCGCGAACCTATTCGGTGCCGAGCTTAGGGCTTGCCGAGCTTAAGGCGGATCGCCGCCAGCAGGGAGGCGAGAGGACCTTTACCAAAAGTACGCGAGCAAATTTCGATTTCGGCTACACGGTAAAATTCGGCGATAAAATCGAAGCAAATTTGCACCCTTATTATCAAGATATCAGGATCATACAGCAGGGATTTGTGATGAAAGACCGCAAAGAGGGGGTAAATTTAAAAGGCAAGCTCGACTACGACAGCGGCGAGTTCATAGCGGGATACGATTATCTCAAAAACAAGGGCTTTCGCAAGATTGACTATATCATTCCGATGAATCCTATGATGAGCCGTTCACAGCTTACGATCTTTGATATGCAAAAGCTTACCCACTCGGTCTATGCTCTAGAAAAGCACAATTTCACCGATCTGTTTTCGCTTAGTGCGGGCGGGCGGTTTGAGCGCGCCGAATACAAAGTAGATCGCAGGGTTTTAACGACTAGGAAAATGATGGGAAACATAATCTCGCAGACGCAAAATAGTACCCGAGTAAGCGATCATAAAAACAACTACGCTTTTGAGGTCACGCCGAATTTTAATTATTCCAAGGATGGCAATCTATATTTTAAATTTGAGCGCGGCTATATCTCCCCAGGCCCTAATCAGCTCATCGACAAGCTCGGTCGCAACGGTCCTTATGTGCTTAATAACCTCAAATCCGAAACCTTTAAAACCTACGAGATCGGTCTTAAAGATCTGATATACGGGCAATACGTAAGCGCTACGATCTTTTGGACCGATACGAAAAACGAGATCATAAACGAAACTTTGGGCAGCTCGATCACCGACGGTTGGCTTTTTATTAATATCGACGAGACGCGCCGCAAGGGCGTGGAGCTGTATGCGGAGCAAAGTCTGCTTTCAAATTTAAAGCTCAGCGAGACCTTTTCATACGTGGACGCCAAGATCCAATCCGGCGCGAATAAGGGCAAGCAGGTTCCGCTAGTGGAGCGCTCGAAGTTCGTTTTAGGAGTCGATTACGAGCCGATTAGAAATTTAACGCTGATGAGCGATTTTAAATATTTCTCATCATCGCACGACGCCAACCACGATAGGATCGATTCGCGCACAATCGTGGATCTGGGCGCTGCGTACCGCTTCGCAAGCGGATTTTTGATAAGCGCCGGAGTCAAAAACGTCTTTGACGAGGAGTATAATTACAACCAAAATTTACGCGCAGACGTCTATACTCCGGCTCCCGGACGCAACTACTACGTGGAGTTTAAATACACCTATTAGCGTGCGTTTAAATTTAAGCGAGGTTTTGAGCTGTGAGCTTTAAAATTTACGGGCGAAATTTAAAATTTTGCCGCGACGTGCTTTTTCGCCGCGGGATTAAATTTAATAAAAGGAGCGAATATGAAACCGGACTATAAAAACTGGGTGCCTAAGGGCATGATCGCGAGCTTTGCCGCGGGTGCGGGCGTGGCGTTAGTTTTGTTTTTGATTTTTGGCGTTTGCGGTTTGGGTGTTAGTGGTGCGCTAAGAGGCGTGCTAACGGGGCTTTTCGGCGCAGCGACGCTGGTTTTGATCGGCTTTACGATCTACTGCGTCGTGTGGTACCGCGCGTTTGATTACGGCGGCACGCATCGGTGCTAGGCGTCGATCGCTGGGGCTTTGAGTACGCGTCTTTTAACAAACAGCTGTGCGAATCCAACGCGCGCACCGAAGGGGTGCAGAACACTAGCTTCGAGCAGGCCGACGCCACGCAGCTGCCCTTTGAGGACGGCAGTTTCGATGCGGTTACAAGCAACTACGTCTATCACAACATCATGCGTAAGGACCGCCAGGAGCTGCTTTTAGAGACGCTCCGCGTGCTTAAAAAGGGCGGCAGCTTCGCTATCCATGATATTTTCTCGCGCGGAAACTACGGCGACATGGATGCTTTCATAGCACGGCTTAAGGAGCAGGGCTACGAGCGAGTTGAGCTCATAGACACGACGCAGGGGCTTTTTATGGACCCGCGCGAGGCAAAATGGCTGATGCTCGGTAGCTCAAAATTGCTGGTGGGTAAGAAATAGATTTTTTGTAAATTTAGATTTAGGCAAATTTGAAGACGGATTAAATTTTAATCCCACCCGCTTTTAGCCGAATCCAAATCTTTAGGCTAGACTAATATATAATTGGCTATTTATCTCAAAAAAGAAACCGCGAAAGGAATTATTTCGGCCGAGGGCGTTATCCTTGCTGTGGGCGCGCTAACGGTCGCCATCGGATATTTTGTGCTTCTAGCAGCATTTATCCTATAGTGATATAGGCTGCGAGAGATCAAGACCGCTTAAATTTATCGTATTTGTTCTGTGAGCTAAGTGCATGCGGGTAGAACCTGCTGCCGAATTTTAATTTTGTGATTTTATGCAAAAAATCCGCGCCTCAAATTTAGCAAGGATTGCCCTCGGCATAGGCATAGCCGCCCTGTGCGATTTTACCGCTCATATCTACTATTTTTGACGTAGATTACTCCTTAAATTTGATTTTATTGAGTTTCATATATTCTTCAAAATAGTCCCAAGGACCATGATATAGTGTTTCAAGTCCGTTCCCGCAGTTATCTACGCGTATCCTTATCTCGCCATAATTATTACTTGTCCATGTTTTTGTCGTATCATCTTCTAACAATGTAGTACCGCGATAAGTAAGTTTATTTAGATCTCTTTTTCCCGTTTCAATTGAATCGATATCTTCACAAAAACTATCAAAATTTCTATTTTTTAACATTGCCATCAGCGAGCCTGTTGTTCCACTGTACTTTATAATATATACAATTCTATCGCTTTCTCCTCGAATTTTATCAGAGGCAGTGAAATTCTTATCAGATTTAAACGCTGCAATAGAGTTATATTGAAAAAATTTTAATATCAAATCCGATTCTTGATGCGTTTTTTCATCGTGATACTTTCTCTTGTAATAAACCGAATAATTAAGTTCTCCTTTATCATTAAAAAGCTTGCTATCCTCCCATGGATACACCACGCTTTCATCGTCTATAGCTTTTAGTATGGATTTATCTATCTGCGCGACTTGTTTTCCATCTTTGCAAATTTGCCTACCGATAGACAATAGATTTTCTAAATTTAATTCTTTAGACACTTTCCAAAATTTGCACTTATCGTCGGGGCGCTTGTCGCCGTTACACTTACGATAAATTTCCCGCCAGTCGATATCAAAGTCTAAATCTTTCGGTCTACTATCTCTTAAAAAGATTTCATAAAAAGGGTAATTGCTCTTTGCATGTTCGTTTTTCAAATACTGCTTAAACGCTATCTCTTTTAATTCGTTATCCGATAAGATGCCAAAATGCAGAGGATTGGTGCAAACTCCGGCGTAGTTTAAGCCCATATTTATAGGCATATAAGGGATAAATGTCAAAATGCAGATGATAAAAATCGCAGAGATTATATAGTGGCGTTTTATAAGGCGCAGAGAATTAACAAAGAATTTTTTCAAATTTGCCCCCTTCAGATTTCGTGCAATGATGGCCGATTTAAGCTTAACTGGCAAGATATGATATTAAAGCCGTAGCGGCTAAGCTTTTTCAGGCGCTATTCAGCATTAAAAGCGCCTTATTTTGTTGATTCAAGCGAAAATTCTATCAAAGCCGCCGCCGCAATCGAAACGCTGATATTCAATTTTATATAGGCCGTTACGCTTTGGGTGTCGAATGGCCCAAAACCGGGCGCGCTATTAAAAGATCGAGAGGAGATCGCTCGCCTTAAAAGCGCAATCTGTAGAAGCCTACACCTGCGGCTTAAATTTCACGGAATTTAAACGCGATACAAACTAAAGCAGCCGTAGTCGGTGCGCACGGCTAAAAATTCCTCGCCATTTATGCGCTCAAATTTCGCTTCGCAGCGCTTCACGACGTACGAGAGCTCAAAGCTAAGACGCAAATTTCCGCTTTTTAGATCAATGATGCGGGCTTTGTCGTACTTTATTAACGCCAGCCTCGAACCGTCCGCGCTGACGCAAAGCTCGTCTGCCTCGGCACATTCGCCGCGTAGCCAAGTAGGCTTTCGTCGCTCGCCGCTTGTAGCGTCAAGGCAAACTAGCTTGCCCGTGTAGCGCTCCTTGCCTAATATCGAGCCGTCAGCTAAAAAGCAAATTTTATCAAAAATGCCGAAGTCGCCTCCGAGCTCGTTTAAAATTTTACCATTTATCGTGCTTAAAATTTTGATCTCTTTTTGCTTACAATGAAGTGCGAGCCGCGTGCCATCATTGTTAAGAGCGGCGCACAAGATCGGCGTGTAGCTTTTCATTTCGGATTTGTATTCGGCCAGAGGCGAAATCTCGCCGCCGCGCAGAGTAAAAATTTGACCGAACATCGCAAACGCCGCCGTATCTTTCGCAGCGCAAACAAAACTCGTAAATTCTTTGCTATTTTTAAAGCTCATATCTTTAGAAAGATCGCTAAATTCGCCGCTCGCCGGATCAAATTTAAAGATAAAGTGATCCAGATCCAAAAGCAAAACCTCGCCCGCCCGCTCCGCCTGCCACGCAAGCGGCTTTGGCAGGACTATCTGCTGCTTTACGGCGCCGCTCGGGTCTAGCCTAATGAGAAAATCATCCAGCGCGCCGCCATCTTTGTAGCCGCCGCATTTATAGACGAAATTTCCGCCCTCAAAGCTCGCAAATGCCAGCGCGTCCGTGTATCCGCCGCCGATATAGACGTGCAAACTCGCCTCGCTCGCTTTTGCGCCCGTGTTTTGCATGGCGTAGCCTTTTTCCAGGCTCTCCCACTCCTTTTTTATGCAGGCTTTTTACGCTTCGCCAGCGCTAGCAAACTCCTTTTGCGTCTGCCTAGTTTTGCCGTTTTTGACGCTCTCGCTGAGTAAAATTTGACCCTCTACGCGCAAATTTAGGCAGTCGCCGCCGCTTAAATTTATCAAATTTTTCATTTTCGCTCCTGCGAATTAGTTTTAAAGATTATCACAAAGCGGCGATTAAAAGTCTCTAAATATCGATAATACCGAGGTGCGAGAGCAAAATTTTAACTCCGATTAGTATCAAAATCACGCCGCCTAAAACGAGCGCCTTTGAGTGCAGATATTCGCCCGTTAGCTTGCCCGCGTAGCATGCCGCGACGCACAGCGCGAAGCAGATGAACCCGATTACGCAACAGGCGTAGAGGATGTTTATCTCGCCAAACGCAAAGGTCACGCCCACAGCCATCGCGTCGATGCTGGTAGCGACTGCGCCCAGCACTAGCTCCTTCGTGCTTAGGCGTAGAGCTGGCTCGTCCTGCTCGCGGCGGGATTCAATGATCATCTTAACGCCTAAAAACGATAAAATTCCAAACGCGACGAAGTGATCGATCTGCGCGATAAATTTTACAAAATTTATCCCCAAAGCATAGCCTGCTAGCGGCATTATGAACTGAGCCGCCGCGTAGAAAAACGCGACGCGCGCGATCTGTGCAAATTTAAAATTCGGATATTTCGCGCCGTTTGAGATACTAAGCGCGACGCTGTCCATCGCAAGCGCGAAAGCGATGAGTAAAAGCTCCATATTTAGCCCTTTTGGTATTATAAAAGCGTTGATTATACATTAAAATTTTCGAAATAAAATAATCAATCTTTAATTAGGGAAAAACTTTGCTTAAAAAATTAATCTTTTGTTTATTGCCGCTATTTGCGACTGCTAGCTGGGAAGAGGTCGCCGTAAAGGGGCTGGACGTGATGCTTAGTGCGGGCGCGGGCGATGGCGAAAATTTTAAAAACTCACTAAGCACTTTGATAGAGCGTGCCGCAAATGAATACGAACGTACTGGCGTGCAGGATTACGAGCTCGATCTGCCTAGCTACATTACCGAGCGCGCGGGCAAAAAAAGCATCGCCGTGCAGAATATGCAAAGGCTGGCGAGCAAGAAGCTAAGTCTTGCCGTAGAGCCGATCAAAAAGCTCGTGCTGGCTAAAATAAAAGATATGTCCGAAGCCGATACTAAGGCAGTAATGAGCGGCGAGGTGCTATTCAGCCACTATCTGCGCACCAACGCCTTTGATGAAATTTACGAAATCATTCGCCCTTTGGCACGCGAACTAGGAGCCGACGCGAGCTTTGCTAAAAGCTTTAAAAGTGCCGTTGGACGCGAGCCTGGAGACGATTTTAGTAGCGAATTCAGCAGCGCCTTTATCAACGAAAGCTTCGATTTTTTAAGCAAAAACGAAAGGGAGTTTCGCAAAA
>NZ_CALKTL010000119.1 GCF_937997405.1 uncultured Campylobacter sp.
CTAAAACCCCTAAACTATCCTTAGGTTTCATTTTTCTATCAAGCTCAATTTGTGCTTTTTTTATTGCTTCACTATCAACAGCTTTTATTTCATTTATTAAGTTAAATAAAGAATTTTTATCTTTCATCTATTCTCAACTCTCTAATCTAATTTTGTTAAATAACTAAACTCAAAATTTCCTTCAAAAATTACAATAGAAGCATTTTGTATTTTAAATTTCCAATAACTGTCTAAGTTTCCAGAAATAAAATAACTTATTATACAATTTATTATTCCCCAATGTGCAACAATAAGGTTATTTTTTGAAAAATCTAAAGTTTTTAGAAATGAAACTGCTCTTTGAAACATTTCTTTTGGACTTTCACCTGTAACATAATTAAAACTTTTCCAATCTTCTTCCATTTTCTTAACTTCATTTGGATATTTTTCTGATATTTGTTTAAAAGTTAAACCTTCAAAAATTCCAAAGTTTATCTCTTCCAAATTGGAATCAAATATTATTTCCTTATCCAAATAGTTACAAATTTCTGCTGTTTGTTTTGCTCTTTCTAAAGGACTGGTATAAATTGTGTCATAATCTATATTTAAAAGTTTTTCCTTTGCTTGATAAGCTTGACATATTCCTAAGTCATTTAAAGGAGGATTTAACTTACCAAAATATAGACTTTGTGCATTCATTTCTGTCTGACCATGTCTTACTAAAATTAATTTACCCATAATATTAACCTAGGAAAAAAGAAGGAATAACTAAAAGTAAGAATATATATACAAGACCTGATATTTCAAGTAATGCTCCTAAAGTATCACCAGTTATACCACCAATTTTTCTCTCTATCAATTTTGAAAAAGCATAAGCAAATAGAGCTAATAAGGCAATAATAACAACTATTATAAAGACAATTTTTATAATAAATTCTACAGGTAATGAATAATTACTGAAAAGTATATAAGGTGTAAATATTATTCCAACTGTGTATAAAAATGTTATAACAGTTGCAACTATAAGTCCACAAATTTTTGTATTATCTACAAAAGTTTTTCCCATTCCACTTCCTCTTGCATAAGGAGAAGAAGCACAACTTAAAACACTACAGAATCTTGAAACAACTGGATAAGTCATAACAGCATATAAAGCACCTTCACGACTTTCTATTATTAATGAAAAAAGTAAAACAAATTTCAATAAGAAATATAAAATTAAGGCTAATGCTCCATTACTACCTAATCTAGAATCTTTCATAATTTCTAACATTTTATGCTTACTTCTATAACTAAAAATTCCATCAAAAGTATCTGCCAAACCATCAAGATGTAATCCTCCTGTTGTTATTAAATCAGTTAAAATTATAACAATAATCATTAAAGGTATAAGAGGCAAAAATAACTTTTTAAAATAAAAAATCTTTGTATTCATATGAAGTTTTTGTCTATTTGATACATACTTTTTTATTACTTCAAACATGTTAGATCCTTAAAAAATGAGCCAACTGTCCATATAAAGCATCATTATTTTGCGCACCAATTTCTATTCTTGCTGGTGCACTCCATTCGTTTGTTGTCAAGTCGTCCGAATAGCCATCAATGGAAGCAGTCTTGTTATTCATATCTTCACACTTTATGGAATATCTTTGAATATTGTCATTAAATATCCCACAAAGCCAACTAAAAGCATTATCAAAAGTAGTATCTGCCTTGATTGAGTATTCTATTTTTCCAGAATTAATTATTTCAGCCCCATTATTTACCATATCCATATGAAATACTATTTTTTTGTTTTTTCTGGAATTATTAAAAATTTCTTCAAAATCCGTTTGGGAAAAATCCATAACTATTTCAAAATAGTCTCGTTGAATATTATGTCTCAAAAAATATCTATCAAAAATTTCATGAATAACATCATATAAAATTTGCTTAGAAATAGAGTGATATTTATATTCCGTAGCAATTTTTGCCATATTGTCATAAGATATAATAAAAATATCAACAAAATCAACTAGACCTTGATGTCCGTTTAAGCTACCTATAGTACTCCAATCTTGTAAATCCACTATAGTTTGACCTTCCTTTGTTTTTGTATAAATCAAGCGAATCTTATATATTAACCTATTTGTAGCGGGTATATTATAAACAATTGTTGGCTTTGTATATGTTAGTATCAACTTTTCAAAAGCGGCATTATAAAAATTATATTCATGCAGCTCTGTAAAAATATCAAAATTTTCATTATTTATATTTATTTGCATAAAATCATTATCTGGTATTTGTATATCAAATGTATTATTTTGTATATCATTATTTTCTCTATATTTAAACGCATATCTTTCAAAAAGCATTTTTTATACCATCCTTGATATTTTTTAGCTATTATAGCAAAAACAATAACCTAAGTAGCTGCTTATACTAAATTTTGTATGTTCTGTATTGGTTCACGCCCATTATTATCAAGTAAACTTTTTTTTATAAATGAGCCATTATCAGCATTTGTGCTATTGCGTAGAGCGTAATGCTGACTTATTTCCACAATTTACTTAATTTCCTGCGATAGTAAAATTCTATTCTTAACGGCAGTTAAAATTCCGTCTGCCTCCGCAACTACCGCCGAAACGCTACGCCCTAAATTTTAGGTACCGAGATTACGCGCACGAGCTCGCCCTTTTTGAGCTCTTTGACCTCGAGCGGCGCGACGAGCAGGACGCTATCGTCGTCTAAATTGTTCAAAATCGCGCTAGAGCCTTGCTTTTTGCTTTGCAGACTAACAAAAAGGCGTCCTTCCCTGTTTTGCAAGACGGCAGGCATAAACTCTAGCCACGGCGTCTTTTTTACGTAGTTGTGATCTAAGATTGCGCTAAATTCCATATTTTCGCGCACGCCGAAGAATCTTTGCAAAAATACGCGCAGAAACAAAATGCACGTAATAAGCGCCGAGAGCGGGAAGCCCGGGAATGCGAAGATATATTTTTCGCCGGTTTTGGCTACGCGCACGTGGCGGCCCGGTTTGATCGCCGCACCCTTTACGATGAGCTCAAATTTTGATTGTAGCGTGCTTTGCACGAAGTCGTAGTCCCCGACGCTCACTCCGCCGCTGGTTAGAAGTATGTCGGCGCTCTGTAAAGCCGATAATATCGCACCTTCTAGCTCTTTTTCGTCATCGCGTACTAGAGGCATTATCATCGCTTCGCAGCCTAACTGCGTCACTAAATTTGCAAGCGCGATGTGGTTGGAGCTGTAAATTTGAGCGTCGTTTTCGAGCCTCTCGCCCAGATCCTTGATTTCGCTGCCCGTGGCTAGAATCGCTACTTTTGGGCGGACGAATACGCTTATGTGAAATAGACCAAGCTCCGCTAGCAGCGCGATCTGCGAAAAGCCAAGCTTCGTGCCGCTTCTAAGCAAAAGCTCGCCCTCGCGGTAGCTCTCGCCCGCTGCGCGCACGGCAAAGCCCGCCGCGACGGGCTTTGTGACGACGATCTCGCTGCCTTGTACCTGCACGTTTTCGATCGGCAGAAGCGTGTCGCTACCCTCGCACATGAGCCCGCCGGTGAAGGTTTTGACGCACTCGCCCGCCTTTGCCGCGGCGCTAGGCATTTTGCCCGCAGGCGTCGTGCCGACGATCTTAAATTTCGCTCCTTCGCTTAGATCCGCGCCCTTTAGCGCGTAGCCGTCCATTGCGGCGGTCGGGCGGCGCGGAGTGCTAAAAGGTGCCGCAACGTCGCTTGCCAAAATACGCCCCAGCGCCTGCGTGATCGCGACCTTCTCGATGCGCGAGGACTTTTGCACTGTGTTTGCGAAGCGCTCCATCGCGCTTTCAAATTTTTCAAATTCCATCATTTGCCTCCTACGATTTTATAAATTTGATCTTCATTTATCAGTTTCGAATTAAATTTCACAACGAGTTCGCCATCGGTCTCGTAAATTTCAATAATACCCTTTACGCCCTGTAGTGCGGAAAAATCGCCGCCTTTAGGAAAGTATAAATTCTTAAAAAGTTTCGGATCGCTCAGCCTAGAAAGTAGCACAAGCCAGATTACGCCCAAAACCGCGACGCCAATGCCTAGCGCTTCGATGCCAATTTTGCCAAAAAGTGCGCCACCGCATAGCCCACCCAAAAAACTGCCAAAAAATCCGAACGAATTAAAAATTCCAAGCGCGGCGCCTTTTTGAGCGACTTTGGCAAATTTGGACGCAAGGCTTTGCATAATGGGCTCATGCGCGTTAAATCCCACGAAAAAGAGCATCACGCCCACCACGAAAGCGCTCGCCCCGCTAGCAAACGCAAAAATCAAATACGAAGCGATGAAAAAGCAGATGCCGATAAGTAGAATTTGCTTAGCTAGCGCGCGTTTCTCGCCTAAAGCACCGCTCGCACCCATCGCAGTAAAGCCGAATACTGCGCCTAGAGCATAAATTTTAGTCAAATCACTTTTGGAAAGTCCGAATTTTTGCACGAGCAAAATTGGAATTAGAAAAAACGCTGCCGTCATGAAAGCTTTTTGAAAAAAATTCGTTAAATTCATAAGCATTAAATTTTTATCGCTCAAAAGTGAGCCGAGCGGGACCTTTTGGCGCAGGGAGCGGATATGCGGTTCGGTAGGTACTACGAAAAAAAGCAGTACCAAACATAAAAGCGTAAGCGCCGAACTTAGATGAAATAGGCTGGCAAGCCCAAATTTGGCGCTTAAAAGCGGACTTAAAATCATTGCGACACCAAAGCTCACGCCTATCATCGCGCCCATTACCGCCATCGCCTTACCGCGCTCTTCCTCCCGCGTAAAATCACTAATTAGTGCGGTAGCTACGGCTCCTACAGCACCGCAGCCTTGCAAAAAGCGCCCAAAAATCATCGTATAAATGCTCTCGCTCGCCGCGCAAACGCAAGCACCCACGATAAAAAGCGCCAGCCCTATAGCAAGGGTTTTTTTACGTCCTATCTTATCGCTTAACACTCCAAATGGCGTTTGCAAAATCACTTGCATAATCGCATAAATTCCAAAAAGTAGCCCTACTAGGCTTTCGTTTGCGCCGTGCAAGCTCAATGAATACAGGCTAAGCACGGGCAGCAAAATAAATAATCCAAAAAACCTCGTAGCGATGATAAAACTAAGCGGAAGGACGCTTTTTAGCATAATCTTAGACCTCAAATAATATGAAATTTGTGCCGATTATAGCCAAAAATCGTAACGAATTCTTTGATTTTGGGTAAAATAGCGGCTTAAATTTAAGGAGTGAGGATGAAAATTTTACTTGCGACGAGCAACAAAAATAAAGTAAAAGAGATAAAAGAATTTTTCACAGGATACGACGTGTATGCGCTCGGCGAGGTGCTGGATCCTTTTGAGATCGACGAGTGCGGCACGAGCTTCAAACAAAACGCGCTTATTAAAGTTCGCGCAGTGTATGAGGCGCTAAAAAGTAAAAATTTGCAGAGCGAATTTTTCGTGCTAAGTGATGATAGCGGTATCTGTGTGGACGCGCTGGGCGGGGCTCCGGGGATATTTTCGGCGCGCTTTAGCGGAGCGGGTGCAACGGATGCGAGCAATCGCGAAAAATTAGCAAGGAAGCTGAGGGCTTTAAGCTTAGACTCCTCGCCCGCGCATTACACGGCAGCGATCGCGCTAAAATGCGATCTGGGCGAGTTTTGTACGCACGGCTTTATGCACGGCACGGCGATAACGAAGCAGCGCGGGAAAAACGGATTCGGATACGATTTTATGTTTATTCCGCGTGGATTTGACCGCACAATCGGAGAGCTGCCCGTTGCGGTGAAATTTGAAATTTCGCACCGCACGAAGGGGCTAGCGCTGATGCAAATTTTATTGAAAAATTTAGAAAAACAGATGAGACTTGTTAAATTTCATTAAATTTAAAGCCGCAAAAAGCGGAATTTAAGAAAAAATATATATAATACGCTTTTCATTCAATCCACGAAAATCTACGGAGCGTAGCGCAGGCTGGTAGCGCATCTGGTTTGGGACCAGAGGGTCGAAGGTTCGAATCCTTTCGCTCCGACCATTGTGGTGAGTTTAGCTCAGTAGGTTAGAGCATCAGATTGTGGTCCTGAGGGTCGTGGGTTCGATTCCCACAACTCACCCCACTTTATGCGCTCGTAGCTCAATTGGATAGAGCAACAGACTTCGGATCTGTAGGTTGAAGGTTCGACTCCTTTCGAGCGTACCACTGATTTGATATTTTGCGCTCATAGCTCAGTTGGATAGAGCAACGGCCTTCTAAGCCGTAGGCCAGAGGTTCGAATCCTCTTGGGCGTACCATATTAAGCTCATATTAAGAGCTTTTTGGCTAATATGCGCTTTCTTTTTTGCGGATGTGGTGAAATTGGCAGACACACCAGACTTAGGATCTGGCGCCTCACGGCATGAAGGTTCAAGTCCTTTCATCCGCACCATCCATTCTACGCGTTCCGGATTAGCTCAGCGGTAGAGTAGGCGGCTGTTAACCGCTTGGTCGCTGGTTCGAATCCAGCATCCGGAGCCATATATACTCAAAAACTCCTTTAGACCCCTGATTTTATCGATATTTAAAGAGCTTTAA
>NZ_CALKTL010000120.1 GCF_937997405.1 uncultured Campylobacter sp.
TACCTTGCGAGACGGAATTCATCGTATCAAACGCTGAAAAGCGCGTAGGATTGCCGCCCGGATTTCTAGCGGGATCAAGATCATTATTCATATTCGCGCCGTCAAGCATAAAGTTGTTTTGCCAATACTTCGCGCCGTTGATACTGATATTTGCGGGGCTGATCTCGCCGAGCGTCGTGCTCTGGCGGTTTGTGGAGCTGAATTGCACGTTTGGATTGGTACGCAGAAGCTGCACGAAGTCGCCGTTGCCGCTAGGCATCGACTCGATCATCGTCCTGCTTATCTTTTGCGTACCGCCGTAGCTATCGCCGACGCTCGTAAGGCTCGAGTCGATGTTGCCGATGACTACTATTTCGGGAAATTTATAACTATTTGTCGTAGCAGCTGAGCTTCGTGCCTCTGAACTCTCTTTGGTAGCAACGCTTCTGGTTGCGTTATTTTCAGACGAATCCTGCGCGACGCTTAGACCGCAAAGACACGCCGCGAATATTAAGGAGCGTGCAAGCCCCCCCCCGCAGCGATTTTGAGTGGATTTCTCGCCTTTTACGGAAGCGGAATAATTGCGGCCTGCGCCGCTTTCACATGGCTTACAGGCCCAAAAATCGACAATCATTTTTTCTCCTTTTTTGAAAATAAAAATTAAGACCTTAAAAATTTAGCCAATAATATTTTAAATTTCAATAAAAGTGATAACAATTATATAACTTATGCAAACAATAGAAAAAATGTAACAAAATAGCGATATATCAGCGAGGTAATTCTATTCTATAATAAAATTTATCTAAGATATATGTGCGGCACAGATGGGTTTAATTGAGCTTTATTCTTGAGTTCGTTTTTAAACTGCTAAATTTACGGAGATAAAATTTGCCGTGCAAGCGCCGTTAAATTTAAACGCGCTTAGTAAATTTCTCCGAGTAAAATTTAAAGACGCCGAGCCCGTTAAAATTTCGGCGCATTTATCCTCACGGTTTCATCGGTGTCAAAAATATATGTCTGCGCCGCCTCCGCGATATCCTTCGGCGAGATGGAATTTATGGTCTTTTCAAAGGTCTTAAAATCGGCGATCTCCTCATTCCAAAGCGCGTATTTTACGAGCGCGTCGTTCCAAAACTCAGGGCTTTCGCGAGCGGTACGCGCCGTGATGATCTGAGATTTTTTAAAATTTTCAAGATGCCGCGCTACGTCCGATCCGCCGCCTGCGATTTCTGCAAAAATTTCTCTAATTGCGAATAAAATTTGATCCGTATTTTGCGGCGCGCAGGAAAACGAAATATGAAGGCTCGAGTGCTCGTACGGGATGCGGCTTAGGCTCGAAGCGACCGAAAAGCCGTAGGTGCGCCCCTCATCCTCCCTGATACGCTCTCTAAGGGCTTCCTGAAGCACCGAAGCCAGGGCTGAAATTTTAATTGCATTTTCAAGCGAGTACGGAGCGGATCTGTTTATCGCGGTAAGCGCGACGTCGCTTCTAGGGGAGTTTTGATAGTTGCGCATAAAAACGTGCCGTCCGCTTAAGCTGCGAATTCCGTCGTCTTTAAAATCCTCGCGTTCGCCGCGAGCAGGCAAGCTCGCCAGATACTTTTTTATGAGAACTTCAGCGTCTTTTAACTCAAAATCGCCGCTAAGCACGAAAGTGTAGGATGCGGCATTGCTAAATTTATCATAGACGATCTTTTTTAGCTCCTCCGCGTTAAGCGCTTTGATCTGCGCGGCGCTTAGAGGGCGCATTCGCGCATTGCCGCCGTAAAAAAACTCGCTAAATTCCCTGCTAAATTTATACCCGGGCAGCTTCTCGTTTCGCGCAAGCTCGTCGAGCGATTTGATCTTTAAATTTTGCAGCGCTTTCTCGTCTACGCGCGGAGAGCTAAGCTCTAAGTTTATCGCTTCCAGCAGCCATTTTAGATCCTGCGAGCCGCAGCTTCCATAAAATCCGTGCGAGAATGCGGAGATGTTTTTGCGGTAATTCACCTGCCGTCCGCTTAAAATTTGCGAAATTTCATAATTGTTAAACTCGCCCGCGCCGCTTTCGTTTGCAAGCATCGCGGCAAAACTGCCGAGCCCTGGATGCGCCAGATTGGACATTCCGCCTCTGCTTACCGCGGCGAACGAGATGAAATCCTTGCGCGTCTTAAGCGGCTTTAAGATCACGGTCGCGTTATTTTCAAGCAGGTAGGTATAAAATTTAAATCGCGGATCAAATCTCTTGCTTAAAATTTTGCCCTCGGGTAGGTTTTTAGAAACCAGGCTATCCGGCAGCTTTTTATGCGCGGCATGCGTATTTATCGCTCTAGCGTCATCCTGCAACTTCTTAAATTTGGCCTCATCCAGATTGTATCCGGAGCCGCTAAAAACGCTTGCGTGCACCTCTCTTAGATCTGTCAGGCGCCTAAATTCTAAATTTAGCCCCTCTAGGCTGATCTCGCGCAGCAATTTTACCTCCAAATCACGCTGTTTTGCGGCGCTAGGCAGAACGGCTCCCGATTTTACGGCATGAAGAATCTCTCTTGCAAAAAACGCGGAATTTGCGCTTTTTTTGCGCTCAAAGGCGCTGTACCGCGAGCTGATCAAAGCATCCTTCGCAAGGGCGAAATCGCGCGCATCAAAGCCGCTATCTCGCAAGCCTTTGATTAGCCCAAGCGCCTGCGAGATCGCGCCGTCAAAATCTCCGCCCAAAACGGCGACGTCGAAGTTATAGATCGTTTTTTGAAACTGCAAATTCGATCTGGAAAAATTAACTCGCAGCAGCGCGCCTTCACTAGCCTTCGCTCGCTCGTAAATCGTAGAAATAAGGCTTGAGATAAGCTCGCTTTTTAAAATTTTTCTCGCATTCGCCTCGCTGTTTGGCGGCTCAAATTCCTCCCAAAACGAAATTTTGACGGAATTTAGCGATGTTTCGTTCGTATCGTAATTATAAATTTTCAAACCCTGCCTAGACGGAATGCCCATATTCTGGCGGGCGTAGGAGTTTGTATTTTTAAGAGGCGAAAAATTTTGCTCTAGTAGTTTTAAAATTTTATCCCTTTTAAAATCGCCCACGGCTATAAATTTCATAGACCTGGGCTGGTAAATTTTTTGATAAAGCTCCTTGATTCGCTGCGCGCTTACGGATTTTACGACCGCCATATCGCCGATCGGCGCGCGATCAAAATACGCGCTGCCGCCGTAAAGCTCCTCATCCATCCGCTCGTAAAGCCTCGCGATCGGCGTATCGCGGCTACGCGCCTCCTCGATTATGACGCCTCTTTCTTTTACGAGCTCAAGCGGATTAAACTCCACTCCGTCCGCAATCGAAGCAAAAATTTTAAAAACATCCTTTAAATTTTCTTCGTTAACTGCGATGCTAAGCGTGTAAATCGTGCTGTCGTAGCCCGTCTGCGCGTTTACGTCGGCGCCAAATTTCACGCCTAGGCTCTGCAGTTTTTTGATGAGCTCGTTTTTGCTAAAATCGCGGCTTCCGTTAAAGGACATATGCTCGATGAAGTGTACAAGCCCGCGCTCATTAGGACCCTCATCGATCGAGCCCGCATCCACGATCAGGTAAAAAACGGCGGAATTTTTAGGCACGGAATTTTCTAAAATATAGTATTTAAGCCCGTTTGGCAGCGCCCCTCGTAAGACGGCTCCATCCCACTCAAGCGCAAAAGCTCCCGCGCAAAGCAGTAAAAATAGTAAAATTTTTCGCATTTAAGCCTTTCATTTATTTCTAGTAAAATTCCGCCTCGCAGATATTTCGGCGAGCTTTTCTCTTTCGGCTTATCAAGCTGCCCGTCTGCGCCATTCTGCGCTATTTTTTAGATTTATTCGCTTTGACCCGTCAGCCTGCGATATTTCTTAAATTTGCCAACTTTTAAGCCGCATGCTCGCGCGCCGATCTTTGGTCCGCTTCGCGAGTTTACCGACTCTAACTCCATACCACGCGGCTGCTCTCGTTTGGCGCATCACCCAAATTGGCAAATGCATCGATCTTGGTCTGCGCGCTGAGGCGGCGACATAGCTGCCCGGCGGCACGGACGCAAATTTTAAAATTTACTTGCACCCGGGCTAAATTTAAAAAGCGCGAATCGGTAAATTTTAAAATTTTACGCCAAGCGCGGCGGGCTGCTAAGCTTTGAAATTCTATAGCCAAATTCCGCAACAGAGCCCACGCGCTTTCATAGCGAGACGGACGAACATTTAATTTTACATCGCCCTACTCTCGCTACGCGCTGTTTTAACACGGATCGATCAAACAAGCCACTGACGCACAATCTTGGCTTCTTCGCCGCATAACGTTTTGGTGCTCCGCTTATAAACGCACCGCCCCAAACTGTCATTTGCTACGAGATAAAATTTTAGCCTAAAGAGCATTAAATGAAAATTAGTATAAATAAAATGTGAAATTTTGAAGTTAAAATGGAATTTCGGATTAGATTAAAATGGCCGGGAGATAGGGATTCGAACCCCAGGAGGCTTTCACCTCAACGGTTTTCAAGACCGCCGCTTTCGACCGCTCAGCCATCTCCCGATTAAGGGCGGGTAGACCCCGCCGAAAGTTCGCGCAGGCCAGGACCTGCGCGTGAAATTTATTCGGTTTTTTCTCCGACCCACTCGGCGCCGTTGTGAACCTTTTCTTTGGTCCATTGAGCCGCATTGTGTGAGTCCTCTTTTACGCCGTGCCAAGTATTAGAGCACCCGCTAAAAACCATCAATGCCAAAAGAGCCGCTAGTATGTATCTCATAATAACTCCTTTTTAGGATCTGGAGGCGACACCCGGATTCGAACCGGGGATCAAAGTTTTGCAGACTCGTGCCTTACCACTTGGCTATGTCGCCTGGAGCGAGAGACGGGGCTCAAACCCGCGACCTATGCCTTGGCAAGGCATCGCTCTATCAACTGAGCTACTCTCGCATTACTTTAATAGTATAATATTATTATATTATATTGTCAATAATTTAAGAGTTGCTGAGGTTTGTTATTTGGTTAAAGATTTTTAAACTTATCTTTTAATAATAAGATTATACCAACAATTTCAGAACAATTTAATTTTTGAGCTATTATAAGTTCAGGTCTATCATAATCAAACATTGTAGAGAATATTTTAGAATTTTTGTATTTTGTTTTAATCATATCATAAATAATACTTTCAGATATTTTTACAAAACCACCACCTAAGCAAACTTTATCAGGCTTAAAAAGTTCTATTTGGTTTATTATAGTTGTAACAATATTATCTGCATATTCACGTAATATATCTTCATAATCTTCAATATTATATTTCTCTAAAATAATTTCAACTTTAAGATTATTGTTTAAATTATATTTAGTATTTATTTTTTTGTTTAATTTACTTCTTAATGCTTTTATAGAAATATATTTTTCTATACAATCATCTTTACCACAAGAACATTTTATATTCTTTTTAATATATGATGTGTGACTAAGATCTACTGGAAGTCCATTTGGCAAGAAAATTTGTTTATTTAGAATAACAGAAAAACCTACTCCTGTGCCAAGACCTAAGTATATTGCATTATCAGTATTTATAAGTGATCCTTTTTTTAATTGGGCAAAAGATGCTGCAATTGCATCATTTGTACTATATAGTGGAAGATTATATTTTTTTTCTATTTTAATTAGAATATCAGAATTTCCTCCTAAATTAACTGCACCTATTATTTTATTATTTTTTGTCATACCAGGACATGCAACACCAATACCTATTATTTGTTCAAAGATCTCATTAGGTAGAGAATCTATATATTTAGTTATATGTTCATATATACATTTAGGTTTTAAGATTGGATCTAAATTTCCATAAAAAATACTTTCTTCATTTAGTAATTCATATTTAGTGTTTACAAGTGCGATTTTTGTATGGCTTCCACCAATATCAACACCAATATATTTAATATTATTTTTCATAAATTAATTCCTTATTATATATTTTGTTTGTTTATTTTATTATATGTATTGTATGTTATAATTGCAATATTATATTTAGATTATATTATATGCAAATAATTTGCGATATTGTATTTTTAGATTTATAGTGATATTATTTATAATAATGTGATTTAAGAAGGAGAGAAAATGAGAGATATAGCTATATATTTTACAACAATAATGTTAGAAGCAATACCATTTCTATTATTAGGAGCATTAATATCTGCAATAATAGAAGAATTTGTTTCAGAAGAAAGAATAAGCAAGATGATACCTAAAAATAGGGTGCTTGGAAGTTTGGTAGGTATATTTTTAGGGCTATTTATACCAGCATGTGATTGTGCAGTAATACCAATAGCGATGAGACTTAAGAAGAAAAAAGTACCAACAAATGTAATAGTAAGTTTTATGCTTGCATCACCAATAATAAGCCCTGTTGTATTATTATCAACATTTTTTGCATTTGGAGAAACAGAAAAAATGTTACTTTTTGGATTTGAAATGCCAAAATTATTTGTATATAGGACAATATTTGGGGTAGTAGTTGCCTTAGTTGTAGGTATTATATTAGATATTATATGTAAGGATGCAGTATTAAAAGAAGAAATATATGAACATCATCACCATCATCATGATCATGAACATATACATACATGTAATTACCATCATGAAGGATGTTCATGTTCAAATCATGAAAAAGAAACAGGACCAATAGGTAGAGTAAAAAATATAATTAATATAATGTATGGTGATTTTATGGGAATAATATCATATATGGCAGTAGGTGCACTTCTTGCAGCCACAATGCAAATATTACTTCCAATAAGTAATATAGGAGGAATTGTTCAGAATAAGTATATATCAACATTTATAATGATGCTTCTTGCATTTGCTTTAAGCTTATGTTCAACATCAGATGCATTTATAGCAAGAACATTTATGAATAGTTTAAGCAAAAATAGTATACTTGCATTTATCCTATTAGGACCTATGATTGATATAAAAAATACAATACTTCTAAACAAGTCATTTAATAAGAAGTTTGTTATAGTTTTAATTGCATCAATATTTATAACAGTTTATTTGATAAGTTGTTTAGTGATTTAGTATAAAGAATGGGAGAAAAAATGATACATACAGGAAATATGGAACAAACTGGTCTACTGTTACCAATACTTTAATCGAAATGGGATTCATGTCAAATCCTGAAGAAGATAGAAAAATGGCTTCAGATGAATATCAGAATAAAATGGTTACAGGAATTGTAAATGGAATTGAAAAATATTTCAGAGAAAAATAATGTTTTATACACATTTTCGAAGAGAAGCTGTCTCAAAAAAATTAAAAATTAATGTAAAAACTAATTTTTTATTTTGAGACAGTTTTTTTGTTGTTTAATAGTTTTATTTCATTAAATCATAAATAAATCTAAAAAAATCTTCTGATATTTCAAAATGACCATATCTTAGCTGTTTTGCATATTTTGTCCATTCAGGGTGGTTTCTCAATTCATTTATTGTACATTTTCCATTTAATTTTAAATAATCGACATCCCTTCTGTAAGGAATAAAATTTTCTGTCATTTGAAATTGATACACATTTTCATCTTTTATTTTCCCTATAGCTGTTATTTCCTGAAATTTCACATCAGAATTTAAGCTTATTTTTGGACTATAATAAATTAATATATCGCCTTTTTTCATCCTTTTTAAAGGTGTACTTTTACCATGACATAGTTGACAAAAACTACCTTCTATTCCTATCATGACATGTTCCTTTGAA
>NZ_CALKTL010000121.1 GCF_937997405.1 uncultured Campylobacter sp.
AGAAATCGACGAGATGATCGCAAATTTAAAAGATAAATTCCTGCGCCGCGACGCGAAATTTAGCCTGCTGATGTACGAGCGGTTTTTCCGCATTTTAGCGGGCGCTAAGAGCATGCTCGCCATCAGCCCGGACAACACCTACGCGATTTCTATGATGATCTTTATGATGATGGAGGCGGTAAATCTGCGCGAGATCGACGAGCTCATAGAGGTCGGAAGATCCCTGGATCAAGGCGAGGGCTATGCTTCCGCTTCGGCGCCTAATTTAAACGCGCAAAGCTCTGCGCCGAATTTTAGATCGAATTCCAACCAAAGCGCGTCATTTGCGCCAAATAACGAACCGGGCGGCGCGGCTTTTGCACCGAGCGACCAGAGTAGCGCGACAAGCGGAGCGCCGAGCTTTACTGCGAGCGCAAAACGTCCCGCAAGCTCGGCACAAAACTCCGGTGCGGGCGGTGCGGCAAAACAGAGCCTTGACGCAGGCGGCGAGATCAAACCGGGCGCGGCGGCGCAGGCGCAAAATTCTAACTCTTCCGTTAAAACGGGCGCTCAAAATGAAATTTACGAGAATTTTTTAGCCAAAATTTACGACCGCGATTACGATCTGGGCGAGAAATTTAGCAAGTGCGTGGAATTTTTAAAGTTCGAGCGCGGCACGCTGTATCTGCTCTCGCGCGCGCAGGGGCAGGACAGAGAGTACCTACGCAAGGGTTCGCGAGCGATCAATAGCGTGCTAAAATCACTTTTCGGCGAGAACGCAAAAATAAAAATCGAGCAAAGCGCGCCACAAAACGGCGATGATCCCGCCCAAAGCAAGCGCGATCGGAATTCCACACGCGGCGCAACCGCTACGCAAAGCAAGAATTCTACGCAAGGCGCGGCTTTCGAATCCGGCGCCGATACTGCGCGCCCTGCAAATTCGACCTCGCAAAGCCCTGTAAATTCCGCGTCGCAAAATTTTACTGAAAGCCCCACCTCTAGCAGCATGCAAGACAATCCCGAATCTACGCAAGCAGGCGAGCAAGATCATAGGAATTTAACCGGCGCGCAAGAGAGCGAGCAGAGCTGTGCACCGCAAATAAATTCCGTCGCAGATGAGGCGCAAGCCGCAAAATTGCAAACTGATGCGGCAAGAAATTCCGAGCGGCAGAATTTGGAAAAATCCGTAGCGGATTCTGCGACGCAAAATTCTGCACAGCGAAATTCTGCGACGAATTCCAATTCGCAAAATTCCGCTTCAAATTCCAAGCTGCAAAATTCCGAAATTTCCGCAGGAGATGACGACGGGGAGAAGGACGATCTGTTAAGATCCACCGATCCGCAAAACTATGCCGCAAAGCCTCGCGACACGAGTAAGAGCGTGCGCGCCGCCAAGGCAGGCCTCGCCGAGCTCGCAAACGGCGCGCAGGACGGCAAGGAAATTTTGATCTCCGAGATAAATAGGCTATTCGGCGAGCCCACCAAAATCACAGAATAACGCTTTATGCGGATTAAATTTGCCTCCGTGCGATCTTTGAAATTTAAACGCAAAGGCATCTGCAAGTTGAAAGGAATTTTAAACTCGAAGTGTTATTTTAGTGGGCATTTGCGATCCGCCGCCGCAAAAGCTAGCTGCATCAAATTCTGCTCGTTAATTCATAAGCTTGAGCTGCGTTTCGAAGGCGGATTTGGGGTAGAGGCCGATGAGTTTTTTGACCGCTTTGCCGTTTTTATCGTAGATCACCGACGTAGGGGTGCCGAAAATGCCGCCTACGATGGATTCGAAATATTTCACCGAGCTCGCACCGCTGACGCTTGGGAATTTTATCCCCTTTTCGCGAGCGACCGCGGCGTCGGCTTCCAGGCCTTTACCGCCGCCCAAAACGCCGATGATCAGCGCGTCGCCGCTAGCTTGCAGCTCGTTTAGCGCAGGCACCTGCTCCTTGCACGCGCCGCAGCTGCTAGTGTAGAAAAACAGCACGAATGGCTTGTCGTTGCCCTCGATCTTTAGCGTGCGCTCAGAAGGGTCGAACTTGGAGGCGAGTGAGGCGCCGTCACTGCTTAGATGGTGCTTCTGCCCGTCGCAACCCGCGAGCAGCAGCGCAAGTATGGCGGCGACAACTTTTAAATTTAAAAATTTTATCATCTAAAATCCGCCTTCGGGCGCGCTAAATCTGCCTTTAAATTTGCGTTTGAAATTTTAAAATTTGCGGCGCGATCCGGACGGAAATTTATATCGCGACCCAGGCTGAGACGTATGCCGTGATCTGCGCCGCAATCTGCGCTCGTAGCGTTTCGGTTTTTAAAATTTTGATTTTTTAAATTTTTACCCACTCCGCTAGACTTTGCAACGGTGCTTGGTCTTTCTAGGCAAACGGCTTCGGCGGGACGTGCGTAGCAAAGAGCCGCGCCTGCTCGCGCAAACTGCAAGTGAACCCAAAAAGAGCGCGGGCGGGCGGTAAAATTTTTAAATTTTAACGTAGCTTTATTTTTCATCATGCGAGCTAAATTTTACGCATTGGAATTCTGCGCGCCTGAATTTTTAGCACCTTGATTTTCGCCGTTAGAATTTTCGGCACTCTGATCTTCGCCGCCAGAGCTTTGCGAGGCGGGATTTTGCTTGCTCGCAGCTTCGGCGCTAGAGCTTTGCGAAGCGCTTTTGTTTGGATCGCGATCTGAAATTTTATCCTGCGAGCCGAGATTATGCTTCATCGTGCTTTGATCCAAAAGCTCTATTCGATCGAGCTTGCCGTGTCTTAGGCGTACCACTTTGTCGGCAAATTTGCCGAGCTCTTCGTTGTGCGTGACCAAAAGCAGCGTCTTGCCCTCGCTGCGAAGCGTTTGAAAGAGCTGCAAAACCACGCGCTCGTTGGCCTCGTCGAGGTTGCCCGTAGGCTCGTCGGCAATGATTATATCGGGGTCATTTATGAGTGCGCGCGCGATGCAGACACGCTGCTGCTCGCCGCCGCTAAGCTCGCTAGGGCGGTGCGTGATGCGGTGTCCGAGCCCTACTTTCTCAAGTGCCGCTTTGGCGCTGTCCTCGTCCACGCAGCTGTGGTAGTATTGATTTAACATGACGTTTTCGACGGCCGTTAGGTAAGGAATTAAGTGAAACTGCTGAAACACGAGACCGATCTTTTTGCGGCGAAATTCTAAAATTTGCTCGTCGTTTAGCGCACTCGCGTCGGCTCCGCCTAGGATATATCTGCCCGCGGTGGGGGTGTCCATCAGGCTTAGGATATTTACGAGCGTGCTCTTGCCGCTGCCGCTTGGGCCCATTATGCTGACCCACTCGCCGCTTAAAACGTCGAAGCTGATATTATCGAGAGCCTTAACCTCGCCGAAGTATTTGCAGATACCTTCAAATTTTAAAATTTCCATGTCATTCCCTTAATAGATTCGCTAAATTCGGATTCAGCGCCTTTTTGATCGGATAGTAGCTTGCCGCGAGCGCAAAAATCAGGCTCAGCGCGACCGCCGCAAAGAGGCTAATCAGCCTAAAATCCACGCTGCTTGAAAATATCAGATGCCCGAGCAAGATCGCGAGCAGGTATCCCACGAATACTCCAGCTAGCGAGCCTGCGACGCAGACGGTTAAAATTTCGCTCAGGATCAGGTGGAGCAAATTTTGTTTGCTCGCGCCGATTGCGCGGATGAGCGCGAACTCTTTGATGCGCGAAAGCAGGATCGAGCTAAGGCTCGTGTTGATGCAGACCGAGGTGATCAGAAGGATCGTAATGCCGATAAGAAGCATCAAAAGCTTGATTTTGTTTAGGATGATGCCCTGAGTCTTGGATACCTTACCGATCGGCGCGAAGCTCATCTGCGCGTCGCTCAGGCTTTTTGAAATTTCGCTTAGCTGCTTAAAATCGCCGCTTACGATCGCTTCGGCGTAATTTACCTGCGCGGGTTGATTTAAAATTTTTTGCGCCAGCGGTAGCGAGATTAGCAGCATGCCGTCCTCTTTCTGCCCGTCATAGACGATGCCTTTTATCTTTACCTTGCTCGTTTCGTTTGAGCCGATCGGCGTGATCTCGATACTATCGCCGAGCTTCGCGCCCAAAAGCTTAGCAAGATCCTGCCCGATGAGCGCGTTTTTATCGTCGAAATCCACGCCGATAAACGAACCCTCTTTAAGATCCAAAAACGGCATAGTATCGCGCAGAGAGGAGAAATTTACCCCCATGATGATGCCTGAGTTTACGCCTAAATTTGCGCTGCCGAAAAGATATTTATTTGCGCTTTTTAGAGCTGGAATTTTAGCAAATTTCGCATCGAGCGCTGCTTCGTCCATATGGGAATTTTCTAAATTTGCGGGGCTTACGATTAAATTTGCGCCGTAGCTGTTTAACTCGCTGGCGACCTTTCTATCGATGTCGGCGTAGATATTTACGAACGCCGCACAAACTGCGCTGCCTAGCATGATCGCGACAAAAATCACGAAGCTGCGAATGCCGCTGTTGATGATACTTTTAAAGATCGCGCTTCTGAAAAACGCGCCGTTATTTCCTGCCATAAAGCACCTCCGCAGGCAGTAGCTTGATCACTCCGCGTAGCGGTAGAATCGAGCCGATAATGCAAATAAGAAGTCCAAAGACGATGCTAAGCGGAAAGACCATAAGCGAGACGCCGATAAAGGAGCCAAAAATTTGATACGCGATCGCCCAGCTAAGCGCGTAGCCCACGACTGCGCCCACGAGTGAGCTTGCTACGCAGATGACGAAAATTTCGGCGGCGAACTGGATATAGATCATAAAGTTGCTCGCTCCCAGCGCCTTAAGCAAGCCGATCTCTTTTTTGCGCTTGTAAATTTCGCTGCTTAGCAGGCTCGTGATGCAGATGCTTGAAATCAGCAGAGATAAGATACTTACGACGCCCATTAAATTTTGAATTTTTTTCGTGATGCCGCTTTGAGCTTCGCTGACGCTAAGCACCGCCTTAGCGGTCGCGTTTGGATACTCCTCGGTGATCTGATATGCGATGGAGCTAACGTATGCTGAGCAATACCATGTGTCGTATTCTGTGGCGTCTAGATTATCGAGACTCCTTCTTGCCTTTACGGACAGATCGTCTTCTGGGATCGTCATGGCGCTAACTTCGGCCTTGGCGATGAGGCCCTCTTTGTGCGTTAGTTTTTGCACTAGCGATAAATTTGCGATCAGCTTTTTAGCTTCATCCTCCGCGCCGTGCAAAATCCCAACGACTTTAGCCTCATAATCTCCAAGCTTAACCGTATCGCCGATCTTTAGTCCAAGCCCGTCTCCTGCGAGCACCTCATTCTCGGCGCCGTCTTTTACCCACTGCCCCTCTACGCTCCAAAATGGATAGAGCGAGCGCACGCCCGATCTGAAATCAGGCTCGTCGCTAACGCCCACGTCCTTTTCGAAGTAGGTTCCCACGACGTCGTAATCTCCTGCGTGGGTAGTTAAAAAGGGCGCAAAGGCGGTGATATTGTTGCGCCAAAAAATTTCTTTGATCTTATGCAGCTCGCTCTCTTTTAAAAAATCATCGTTTTTAAGCGGCGAGTATTCGCGCCCGCCGATCTCGATGCTTAGGCTTTGCGAGCGCGGTAGCACGACGATATTCGAGCCGTAGCTACGTAGCTCCTTAGCGACCTGATCGCCAATTTTTAGCGTGATATTTAGCATGCAAGCGATCAGCGAAACCGATAAAAATATCGTCAAAAACGCTAAAATTTTGCTATCCCTGGAGTTTAAAATGGAGGATTTGATGATGCGTAAAAACATTATTTAAGCTCCTTTAGCGTGCCGTTTTCATCTACATAGCGCTCGGGATGCGCGGTAAAGGCGTTTGCATTCGCTTCGCTTTCGAAAAAGTAGGTGCGTCCGTAGTAAAGATAGCTAAATTTAGAGGTGTTTAAAATTTCTTTTCTGCTGACCGGATCGATCACCTTTTTATCCACAATCTCCGAGAAATAGGACGCGCCGTCTTCAATCGTCTTAAGCGCGATGACGATATTTTGCCCCTCTAGCTTATAATCCAGCGGGATCGGATTGCAGCCGCCCAGCTTGCCGACGCTCGGCAAAAAGATACGCACGTTGCAAGCGATGCAGATGAGCTCGTCGCCTTTTTTAATATAGCCCATATCGCCGCAGATCGAGCACGCGTCAAAAACTGCGACCGGGGCAAATTTGTCCGTGAAGCGGTTTAGTAGAAAAAATCTGACCTTATGTCCGTCGTCGGTGACGTAGGCAAAGCGGTGCAGCTTGCCGTCCTTTACGATGTTTGCATCGATTATGAATTCCGCGCCTTGCGGCTCGATAATCTTAGGCTCATCGATCGTAGGCGGTTTTGAAGCGACCAAGATATAATAAAGTCCCAAAAAGCTGATTAAAACCCCAAGCGACAAGATCAGGCTAAAATCTCTAAAAATGGCGAATCTGCCTGCCTTAACCTCTCTAAATTTTATAATGTCCGCTTCGCGAGGCACTCGACTTGGCGCACGAAATACCGTAAGTAGCGCAATTAGCGCGGCTATAAGGCAAAGAGCTAGCGTCAGATAGGAGTTGTTGTAGTGGATGATTTTAGCGATGACGCTTAGAAACTCGGACGAGCCGATCGCGTTTGAAAGCCCTTCAAAACCCTTCGCAGCTAGCGCTTTGGGCGCGTCTGCCTGGCGCAGATCAAGGCCCAAAAAGCCGATTTTGGCGATAAAGGCAAACGCCCACGCAAGAGCGAATGACGCCAGCTTTGCACCTCTACTCGTACGCGCTAGAGCTGAGCGATAAATAAAATAGAATAAAATGAGCGCCAGCGCACCTAAAACCGCCATGAAGAGGTTGGTTAGGCTGAAGCTGTCCAGTAGCTCGCCGGAGAAAATTTTAAAATTCATCCCTATGAAGCGGTATTCAAATCCATACGCGCAACCAAGAGCAAAAATAACTATAGCGGTAAGATAGAATCGCTTAAACTTAAACGCAAGCAGTAGCGCGAGCAGCGCTAAAAGTGCGAGCGCATCAAACACGATCTTGCCCGTATCGGCGTTTGCCGAGCGCGCAAATGCGCTAAAGCACAGCGCCCCGAATGCAGCTCCCAAAAGCGCGGGCAAAAACGATGCGCTGATAAAGCGCCTGCCGCCCAGATACGCGCTTAAAAACGCGAGCGGAAATAGAGCCAAGCTAACGTGATAAAAAAATATCGTCATTAAAAATCCTCATCGAGTCTAATGCGCGTAAATCGCCTATAATTGCTTAAATTTTAAAATTTTAAAACCTACGCCATTTTGTAAATTTTAAAATTTCAAATCCGCTTGCAAAAAAGTTCGCAACGGCAAGAGCCGCCCGCAAAGAGAAATTTCGCCTCGCTATTGCTTTGGTTTTATCTCGTCCTTGCGGTGCGCTAAATTTTAAAATTTTGCCGCAGCTAAAAAGATTCGTAAGCTTAAACGCATTAAAGCAAAAACGATGCGCTTTGGCTGCGGCGTAGCGATTAAATTTTAAATGGGCCAAAGTAACCGCCTTAAATTTAAAGCATGCGGCTAAAACCCAATACCGCTAGGGCTCCGCCGAAAACGGACTCGGCGAAGCCCGCTACGATTTACTCTTTAGGAGCGCCTGTGTATTGGAAAGTGTATTTAACCGAGAACGGCTCCCACCATTTGCCTACGCCGGTCGCTTTGTCTGCGTGGCGTCCGAATCCGTTGGCGCTTGGATTTTCGATGTTATAGGTTAGCTCGTAGTTGCCTACGCCGTTTACCATCTTGATATTGGCGCCGTAGTGAGGGCCGTCGCTAGCTACCATCGGCATAAAATTTCCCTTTTGGATCTTGCCTGTATCTAGGTTTTTAAGCACGTAAGCGATCTTTAGGTAAGGGATCCACTCGCCCTCGCCAAATCCGTTTGCGTTGCCTTTGATAGCGTGGATATCCGCCTCAAGGTGGATGTCCGCTTTGCTAGGAGCTAGATCGATGCCTTTAGGTTCCATATCGATAGGCTGAAGATACACAGCAGCGATCTCCATTCCATTTTGCTCAATCGGCTCTCCGATCGGATGTTCTCCTGCCATTGCTATAACAGAGGCTAGGCTTAGCGCCAACATACCTGAAAAAATCTTTTTCATCTTTTCTCTCCTTATTAAGATTTGTTTTTTTGCTTATTTTTTAAGATCAAAATTCCTACGATTAGAAGCACGATCATCACCGCTTGCGGCACGAGGCTCTGCACGTAAGGATAAAATCCGATCCACGTAATCGTAGGAAGCCCGTCTATCACCGTAGGCACGAATACCTTGCCCTCGACTAGCTCCATCACGCCCTTGCCCACAAATACGACGGACATATAAAATATGATGACCGATGTAGCGATGAAAAATGGCTTGATAGCGATTTTAAGCGAGAATTTTTTGATGACGATATAAACTATGATAAGAGCCGCCAGACCCGCTACAAAACCTGCTGCTACCATGCTGGTAGCTGCCGGACTTTTAGCATCGAAAAGTAGTGCCAGATAAAATAGCACCGTCTCTGCGCCCTCGCGATAAACCGCTAAAAATACCGTCCACCAAAGCATCTTGCTATCGCCCGAGCTTAGGCTGTTTGAAATTTGACCTTGGATATAGGCGCTCCACTTTTTGGAGCTTGCATTTGAAAGAAGCCAAAAGCCCACGTAAAATAGCAGAACTACGGCGATTAACATCACCGCGCCCTCTATCACTTCGCGCGTTTGTCCTGCATTTTCACTACCGAAGATATAATTCAGCCCGTAAGCCGTAGCGATACTTAGCACAACCGCGACGCCAAGAGCACTGTAAACGATATTTAGGTGCTTTGAGTTGCCGGATTTTATAAGTAGAGCGATGACTGCGGCTACGATGATGAGCGCTTCAAATCCTTCGCGCAAGATGATGATAAACGCGTATAAAAATAGATCCCAGTTGCTTGATTTTTTCGTTAGCTCTAGGCTCTGGGTGAGTTGATCAAATAGCTTGTTTTGCGCCGCTACGATCTGCTCTTTGGAAGCACCCGCGCGCATAAGAGCTGAAATTTTATTAAAACTTGCTTCGGTGTCTAGTTTGAGCTGTGTGTCTTTGGCGCCAACGATATTTTCCATACCGCTCTCTTCGTATTCGTCGAAGTAAATATTGCCGCTTTCGTCGATCGCGTCATCAACCTTGCCGCTCTCGTAAAGCTGCAAAACCTTAGCCATCTTATCCTTGATATTTTGCACAATCGGCGTAAAATCCTTACCCTCATCCTCGCTAGTATCGCTTTGTGCTAACGCAGTCTGTGGCGCTATGGAGTAGCTTTCTTGCGGCAAATCATTTACGGCTTTTAATGCTAGATTATCTAGGGCGTTTATCGCTTCGTCAAATTTTGATTTGTCCGTATCCGCATCCTCGCGCAATAGATTTCCAATGATTTGCTGGATTGATTGATCGGTCTGAGACGAGACATATTTTCGTACCGCCTCCTCTAGGCGTTCGTTGCGGTAGATATCAAATTTAGCGCGATTTAGCGCAGCTTTTAGCGCAACAGTGTCTTTTTTATCAAACGCAGCTTTAGCGTTATCCAGCTCAGTTTTAAATTTCGTATAGACGCTCATCCAAGGCGAAGTTGTACCTGATGCTGCGGAATTCCCGCCTGAGGCTGGTGCAGAAGTGCTGCCGTCGCCTCCGTCTTGATACTCGGCTACGAGACGATGACCAGATTCGATCGCAGGTAGAACCTCATCAATCTCGCGATTTAGATTATCGATCATCGCTTGGATCTCATTTAGAGGCTTTTCGGCTTTGATCGCTTTACGGATATCGCCGAATTGCTTCTCCATATCGTAGGATTTTTTCTGTCCTAAATTTATGCGAATGCCGGCTTCCAGATTTTCAAAATGCCCAAAATACGCCTCTTGAGTTATCTTTCTAGCCTCAGAATTATTACCATCGACATAAAGCTTGATCGCTTGAGCAAATTTCTCTTTTATCGTCGCTGCTTCGGCGCGATAATCCGTATCCGCAAAAAGCATAGCAAGCGGAAAAATTAGAGCTAAAACCGCAAATTTAAAAAATTTCATCTGAACCTTCTTGAGTTGAATTCATACATTAAATTTCAAAATCGAGCGGCAATTATATGTAGAAAAATCTTAAAAAGTAATAAAAAAAGCGGTTATCATAAAGCACGAAAGCGGCTAAATTCTCAATTGCAAGAGCTTTTTGATAGATGGAATTTAATAGAATTTAGGATATGGCGGAATTTTAAAAGGCAGTCAGATTTTACTCCGACTGCTAAAATTTTAGTGAAGTTTCGACCAAATTTTACTTTTCCAAAGACCTGCAAAAACAGAAAGGATCAAGAAATAGATCATAATATTTATGGTTGTAGCTTCACGCTCAGCTTTTTTGCTGTCGCCTACGTCAGCCAGATACTCCACGACCTTGGCTTCAGCGTTTTCGTTCAAGCCTACGCGCGGCATCGAAGTGCCTGGAAGCTTCTTTTGCGTATCATTGATAAACTCGTGCAGATAGTTGGCGCCCTTAGAACGGATCATCATCGAAAGATCAGGAGGCGTCGAGCCCATATACGCAGCCAAGCTAGCCTTGTCGCTGGATGCAAAGAGCTTATCATATTTGACGTCGTGGCATCTTAGACAAGCATCCTCAAAAACCGCCTTGCTTAAAAGGAATTTTTTCTGCGCTTCATTTAGTTCGGTGCCTTGCTTGATGCCGCTAGCAGCAGCCTCAGAGGCGATTAGCTTATCCTCGCTAGGAGCGAGTGATTTTAGATAGGCTACGATATCGGCGATCTCTTGATTTAGATCACCGCCCGCACCGAAAAACCCGGGCATCGGAAAAGGCTTTTCGTCGCCAAATTTCTGATCTAGCTTAAGAGCCATGATCGGATCTTTGATGAGCGCAGCTAAGAATTTATCGGTGTATAGATAGCCTGCGCTGCTAAGATCCGGAGGATTGACGCCGTATGCGGCACTAGCGCTTGCCGCGTCCATAGGAGCGGGGATATTTGCACTTTTTATTCCATGACATGCGGTGCAGCCTGCATTTGTAAAGGTCTCGGCGCCGCGCACGGCATCGCCTTTGCTAAGATCTATTTTATTTATCTCGTCCCAAAAAAGCACCGTTTTGTCTTGTTGCTCTTTCGCACTGGCTAGGGCTTTTTTAGAATTTTTTATCATCGTCTCATCCCCGCCTTTTTCAGCTGCGGCCAAAGCGCTTTCTGCTGCGGCTACGTTATGCGCGGCTAAAGCCGTATCGCCTGCTGCAAAATCGTAATTTACCGGATCGGTGTGCGGACTGAGCTTAGTATGAGCATAAGGCTCGATAAACCAGTATAAAATTCCTACGCAAAAAAGCACCAAGATTAGGGTTCTTATCTCTTTCATGGCTAGACCCTCTTTCTTTCTGCGATTGTAATTAGCGGAAGCACTACGACGAGCAATCCAATATAGATGATCGATAAGGCAAAGCCCCAGTATTTGTTTTCGATACCGAGTTCCGCGCCGTCTGCAGGGAGCTTTCCGAATAGGCTAAGCAGAATCATGTCGATTACCAAAACCCAAAACCAGATGAAAAACGCCTTGTTTTTGTGTGCGGGCGCTACTACGCTGCTGCGATCAAATAGCGGGATAAAAAACAGCGAAACTCCAGCGAAGGCAAAGGCGATAAGTCCGATGTCGGCGGCCTTAAGCGGCCCTACGTCGAAGTAAAATCCGCGCAGAATTTCATACTCCCAAAGGAAGTACCATTCCGGATAGATATGCGTCGGGGTTTTGAGGCTGTTTGCCGGCTCGAAATTTATCGGATCCATCGCAAAATCGAAGTGAAAGCCGACCAGATAAAAGAAAAATATCATAAAGATACTGACGTAGAAAAAATCTTTCGCCAAAAAGCCCGGCCAAAACGGAATTACCTTACTTTCGCTAGTTTTGCCCTGCAGATACTTCTCACCCTCGAGCTCAAAGTCAATCTCCTCGCCGTCTAGGTTATTCACATGCGGAAATCTAAGCGAATAAAAATGCACTGCCAGCACCGCAACCACCACGAGAGGCAGTAAGCAGACGTGAAGCATAAAAAATCGCGTCAGCGTTGGATCACTAACAGCATAATCGCCGCGAATCCATTCGACTATCGCATCGCCAACTACGGGAATTCCACCGAATAAATTCGTAATAACCATCGCCGCCCAGTAGCTCATCTGCCCCCATGGAAGCATATAGCCACTGAAAGCCTCCGCCGAAAAGATGATGAAAAGCAGCATTCCGCTTACCCAAATCATCTCTCGTCCTTGCTTATACGAGCGGTAATAAATAGCTACTAAAGTATGAATGTATAAGATCAAAAATACAACTGATGCCGATACCGCGTGGATATGACGCCATAGCCAGCCGTATTCGACCTCCTTCATAATCGTGAAATTTACGCTATCAAATGCTAAATTTACATCCGGCTTATAATACATCACGAGCATTAGTCCACTAACGAACAAAACTATAAATAGCGTCATCAAAATAACGCCCATCGCCCAAAGGAAGCTAATATTTTTAGGAATCCAATACTCGCTTACCATCACCTTGAAAAATTTCGTTACGGCGAGTCTTTGGTCAAACCAATCCCAAACTCCCGTAGCTTTTCTTATATGTGCCATCTGCGCCTCCTATGCTTTCTGCTTTAGGGCTTGGTATTCGGGACCCTCTTCGCCTAAAACGAGTTTCGTTCCGTCGATTTTAAAGGGCGGTATATCCATAGGGCGCGGCGGCGGACCGAACACGTTTACGCCGTTAGCATCGAAAATTCCGCCGTGACATGCACAGATGAATTGTTGCGTCGATGGCTTGTAGCTAGGAATACAGCCTAAATGGGTGCAAAGGCCGATGCAAAGCGTATATCTAGCATCTCCTACGACGACATCGCGGGCATCGTTTTTAGGCATATCGGCAGTCTTTTTAAGCACGAAAATCGGCTTTTTGCGCCACTGTGTTTGATACAGCTCGCCCTCTTTGATCGGACTTAGATCTACCGTAGTGACGCCGGCAGCGCGCACGCTAGGTAGCGGATCCCACGATTTCTTCATCCCCACTAGCGCAAAAACACCACCCACAGCGGCAACTGCGCCGAAAGTAAGCCCGATAAAGCCTCGTCTATCTTGTTTTAGATCAGACATCTTTATCCTTTCAAATTAAGAAATTGACAAGCGTCAATTTTAGCCAAATAAAGATTAAATCAATATGATTATAAGCAGAAATTTAGCTTAATCTTGCAAGCTAAATTATATTTTAAGATAATTTTAATGCCTAGCAAGGCGTTTTCGCGGTTTAAAATTTTATAAATTCAAATTCTATTATATTCTATCATGGCGCGGAATTTAAAATTTTAAAATTTTATCATGCGAAATTCGCTATGGCAAGGACATGCAAAATTTTAAAATTTCGACGCCATAAATAAAATTTCATAAAGCGCGAGATTTTAAATTTAAAGCTACAGACGAAATAGAATTTATAAAATCAAATCTTAAAATTTCACTGCTCGGCTATGGCAGCGGCGGGGCGAATTTTGCACTAGCGCGCTAGCTGAAATTTTAAAATTCTAAATTACGTCGCGCTTCCGTCGTATGAAAAAATTCCACTAGAAGTAAAATTTAAAACATTAAAATCCCATAGCGGTGCAAATTCCAAATCATTAAAATTTTACGACATCACAAAGTCTCAGGCATCAAAATTCCCTTACGGTGCATTATGCCACGATGCAAAATTTCAAAATTTAGCGCAATCGCGAGCCGTAAAATTCTATAAAATTCTGCGGGATCCTAAAGCCTAGCCAAAATTTAAAGATAAATTTCATAAATCCTTAAAGCTTCAGCAAGCTGCGAAATCAGGGCGAAATTTCAAAATTATTATTCTGAAATTTGGGTCCCGCCTATCTAAAGCCTAGCCGATTTGCCCGAGCGAAAATACGCCGCGATCGCAAGGGCCACCATCGAAGCGACCATCACGTACGCCCAGCCGGGCACGGGGATACGCTCGCCGCTAGCGTATGAATGCATGCCGCTTAGGTAGAAATTTACGCCAAAATAGGTCATTATGACGCTAAAATACGCAAACATCGAGGCTACGGCAAAGGCGAACTGATTATTGAGCTTAGGCATAAATCTAAAATGCACGACCACCGCGTAAATAAAAATCGTAATGAGCGCCCAGGTCTCCTTCGGATCCCAGCCCCAGTAGCGCCCCCAGCTTTCGTTCGCCCACACGCCGCCTAGGAAGTTGCCCACCGTCAGCAAGCAAAGACCTAGGATCATCGACATTTCGTTGATATGCGTGGCTTCTGCGATATTGCGAGCGATCTCGGGGTTTTTCTTATCGAACAGAAACATCACGAGGGTGAAAATTCCAAGTAGCATGCAAAGCCCCAAAAATCCGTAGCTCGCGGTGATTACCGAGACGTGGATCGTAAGCCAGTGCGATTTTAAGACTGGCTGCAGATTGGTAATCTGCGGATCGATGTCGCTAAGATGTGCCACCATCAGCGTTATGCCAGCCATTATCGAGGTAAGCGCCAGCGAGATTGCAGATTTGCGCGAGAAAAATATTCCGCTTAGCGACAGCGCCCACGCGATATAGATGAGTGATTCGTAGGAGTTGCTCCACGGCGCGTGCCCCGAGACGTAGCCGCGCAGCGCAAGACCCGCGGTATGCGCGATAAAAGCGACGATATTTACGACGTAAACTAGCTTAAACGCGCCGCCTAAGCGAAGAGCGGGCTTCATCATCCTAAGAAAGATAAAGATCAGAAGCAAAAATCCCGAGACAGTGTAGATCGGAAAGAGGCGAGAAAAAATTTTAGCCTTATTAAATAAAATTTCATATTTTATCGCGCTCTCGCTAGGCATTAAATTTGCTCCGTTTTGCGCTTGGTATTTTTTGACGTAGCTTAGCATCTTTTCTGCGCCGCTCCAATCCCCGCTTTCTTGGGCATAGACCACGGACGAAACGAATATTCCCATCATCTTTTTAACTTCAGTTGATTCGTTTTGATCCAGCGCATCGCCTAGATATAGCGGCGAAAGCCACTCGTTATTTTTAGCGTTCTTAACCGGAATAATTCTAAAATAATCCCCCATAAACGCCGAGTAAAAGACGTTTACGCGCTCGTTTACCTTGATGATCTCTTTATCTAGCACACTGCGATTGCCCAAAGGCTTGCGGTTGATCTCTTCGACCATTTTATCGAGTTTGTAGTAGCTCTCGCCGCCTTTAAATTCAAAAAAATCCATCATGCTGGCGTGGCTTTGCTTCTCATCCATACCTAGAATTTTCTTAAGCTCCGGCTCGCTAACCTTGATGATCGGCGCACGCCTCCAGTAGCTTTGATTTAGCATAAACGAAAGCGCAGCGGCGTTATGGTTTAAAATTTCGCCATTTGGCGCCTTGTAGTTGTCGGCACGGTAAATTTTATTTAAAAGCTCCCTAGAAACTGTATCAAAAGGCTCCATTCGCCCATCAAATCCCTGAATTACGAGGCTTGCTAAATCCTCACTAAATTTAGGATCAAATTTCGGCACGGCTAGCTCGCCTCCCATAGTAGAAAAATTATGCGGTGGGACGGAGTCTTGCTCCGCTGCAGATTCTTGCGAAGCGGAGCTCTGCTTGGAATTTTCGGCGGCGGAATTCGGCGCGGAATTTTGCGAAGCGGGATCTTGCACGCTAGCCGGGCTTTGCGGCGCTGGATTTTGCAAAATAGAATTTTGAGTCGTGGAATTTTGTTCGGCGTTTGCTATGCTAGGATACAATGCAGCCAAGCTCAAAGCCAATGCGCCTACTAATGCTAATGCCGCACCTTTAGTGCCGCGTCGCGATTTTTTGGTGCGTTTTGATATGGAGCTTTCTGCGGAGCTTACGGGCACCGAGCTAGACGCGGAATTTTTAGAATTTACATCTTTTTCTCGAGCAAGATGCGTATTTTCGCTGATTAAGCGCGAGAGCTTGAAAAAGCGCGAGCCTCGGTTGAAAAAGTTAAAAAACATCCCCACGCAAAGCAAAAAATAGCCGATGTAAGTTGGAACTTTACCGGGGTCTTTATTGACCGAAAGCACGGTACCACGCTCATCCGTGTCGTATGAGCTTTGGAAAAATCGGTATCCGCCGTAATCGAGCACGTGATTCATAAAAATATCATAATCAAAGCTCGTATTGCCGTCTTTTAACGTGATTTCGCTTTTATATCCGGAGGGCGAATTGGTGCCTGGATAGCGATCCATCACAAAGTCGCGAAGCGCGATTTTAAAAGGCAGATGAAGCATCTTTGGCGCCAAGGCTACGATGAAATTCTTATCACCCACCTTGTAGCTAGCGCCATGCGAATCCCTAGGCACGTAGATTTCGCGACTCTGCCCCGCAAAGCTTAGCGTAGCTACTACGCCGGGCTCACCCGGTAAATTCGCAGCGACCGGGACGAATTTCTCGACCGCGGAGCTAAGCAGACTAACAGGGGCGAAATTTATCCCGTCGAAGCTGTAAAGCAAGAGATTGCCTAGCGGATTATCCTCGTTTCTCTTAAGCGGTGCAGTGCTCATATCAGCCATTCTAGTAGCGTTTATATCAAGACTTGAGTTTAGATAGAATTTGCCGTCTTTGGATTTTATATAGATGAAATTCTTACTTTTAGGCTCTGCATTAAAAGTAATACTAAGCTCGCCTATATCCATGCTTTCGCCTGATTGCAAGGAGACATTTTGGCTGCCAACATTGTTTGAAAATAATAGTTCCACGCGCGCAGGGGCCTGTCCGGTCGGATCTTGCACCCATTTTAGCTCGCCGTGTTCTACGAGCTCTTTAAATTTTAAATTTGCGATCCTGCCCTCTACGTCTAGATTGAGATCGAAGTTCATCCGTCCTGCGCCGTTTAAAAATTTGCTCTCGTCAGCAGATATAAACTCGCCGTCGCTGCCTAAAGTAAGGAGCTGAACGACCTCGTCTTTAGTCGTTACGATCGAGCTCTCGCTGCCCTCTCTTATATGGATATTGCCCTCAAAGCCAAAATATCTCGTCAAAATTGCTCCAGCAAGCATAAACAAAAAGCTCGCGTGAAAGATTAGCGCAGGCAGAGTGCGAAGCTTAATCATGCGGTAACGATAGATATTGTAGGTTAAATTTACTCCCAAAAGCACCATCAGCGCGCCAAACCACGCAGTAGAATAAACCATCGCCCAAGCTACTTCCGTGCCATAAGCGGTCTCTACAAAAGTAGCGATTGCACAGGCTAGCGCCAAAATCAGTAGCATCACTGACGCGCACTCCATACTAAAAAATGTCTTCATTGATTTCCTTTAGATTTACGAGGGTTTTCAAAATCGCGAGATTTTAGCAAAAATTGCTTAATTTTTCATTTTACGACTTGCAAGCGCACGCCTACTAGCTTAGCGCGAATATGCGTTAAGATGGCTCTGATGAAGCGGTAAAATTCTCTTCTTAGGCATTCGCGCAGGAATTTAACGGCGCGGATAAATTTTATAAAATGCTGCAGAATTTGGCAAAATTCTATTAAATTTCGTGCGTCATCTCATCGCGTAATTTATAATCTAGAATTCCGCTGCGATAAAATTTTATCTTTGCGGAATTCCTTATTATTATTTTTTGCCTTGGGTATATGCGAGCTCGCACACGTCGCCCACGGCTTGGTGGCACGGGATCGCCGAGATCGAGTTATTGGGCGAGCCATCTATCACTTTATCTGAATAAACCAAATAGATTAGCGAGCCCTGCACCGCGTCGTAAAGCCTAACTACGTGGGTCTTTTTGAAGATCAACGAACTGCGTTTTTCAAAAATATCCTCTTTTTTCAGCTCCTCTTTAATGATGATTTTAGGCGCTGTCTGCACGCACGACACAGAGGCTTCGGAGCGGTCCTCCTCCACGCCGATGATCTCTTTGGCGCCGCCTTTTTTGGCATAAGAGACGTAGCAGGTCACTCCATCAACCTTAGGATCTTTAACCGCGATAACTTCGATGCGATCGTCTTTGCCAAAAATTCTAAACGAAGTATTTACGCTACCTACGAGCTCGTAATCGCCCGCGCAAGCAAAAGCCGTTAAAATCGCTACTAGAATAAATTTTTTCATAATCATCCTTTGGAATTTTAGCGGCGATTTTATCATTTATAATATAAATATTAAGCAAGTTTTTATAAAATACCGCGATTTAAATTTAAAGGAATTTTATGATCGAAGATATCTTTAGAGAATACGATATTCGCGGCATCGTGGGCGAGGAGCTAAACGAGCGCAGCGTAAAGGCGATCGGCTTCGCTCTTGGCAAACATATCGCAAATCTCGGGCTTGAGCGCGTTAGCGTAGGGTACGATGCCCGTCTTAGCGCGGATGAGCTTTTCGGCTATTTCGTAAGCGGGCTAAATTTTGCCGGACTGCGAGTTTATAAGATCGGCTTGCTGCCGACGCCGGTGGGCTATTTTAGCGTATTTACGCATAAATTTGACGCAAACGTAATGATTACCGGCTCGCACAATCCCAAAAATTACAACGGCTTTAAGATCACGATCGGTACGGACAGCTTCTTCGGCGAGGATTTAAGGCGTCTTGGCGCGCAGGTGCGGGAGCTGATGAGTTCAAATTTTGAAATTCCAACTGATATAAGCACCCAGAAGTACGACATCTTAAGCGAGTATCTAGCATATTTTGAGAAGGAATTTGCAGCTTTAAAAGGCTTTGCCGCGCCCTTTATAATCGACTGCGCAAACGGAGCTGCGGGCGTTACCGTTACTAAAATCATAGAAAGGCTAGAGCTAAACGCTAAAGTTTTGTTCCCGCAGCCAGACGGCAACTTTCTAAACCACCACCCGGACCCCAGCGAGGAGAAAAATTTAGCGGATCTTAAAGCTGCGATGAAGCAAGACGGCGTGAGCTTGGGCTTCGGCTTTGACGGAGATGCCGATAGAATCGCCGTGCTAACTCCGCGCCGTAATATCAAAGGCGACGAGCTAGCCTGCCTACTTGCCCTAAATATGACCCATCCGCGCATCCTAGGCGAGGTCAAATGCTCGCAGGCGATGTACGATACCATCGATAAGATCGGCAAAAGCTTCATGGGCAAGACCGGCCACAGCAATATCAAAAAGGCGATGAAGGAGCTCGGTATCGACCTTGCCGCCGAGGTTAGCGGGCATATTTACTTTAAAGAGCGATATTTCGGCTTTGATGACGGCGTATATGCGATGATGCGTGTGCTTGAGCTCGTAGCTAAAGGATATGATTTAGACGCCGAGCTAGACAAGCTGCCGCGAGTTTTTAGCACTGATGAGATAAAATTTAATACGAGCGAGGAGTGCAAATTTAAGATCATTGAAGCTCTTAAAGCTCAAATCCACGCAGGCATCGCGGAGCTGCCGCCCATCCGCGATATTATCGAGATCGACGGCATCAGAGTGCGGTTTGATGACGGCTGGGCGCTCGTACGGGCAAGCAATACCACGCCTGTGATCGTAACCCGCTTCGAGGCCTCTAGCCCCGAGTTTCGCGACGAGATGCAGCGCGTATTTTTAGGTAAACTAGAAAATTTAAAGGACCAGAGATGAACGAATCTGAAAAGCAAGAGGTTGAGAAAAATATAAAAGAGCTTTTGGCTGCGAGAGCGGAATTTTTTAAATTCTTAGATGAGCGTGTGCCAAAGATCGCGGATACCGACGTATTTGATTTCGAGCGCGCAGATGAGGCTAGCTTGAAAGAAGTTTATGCGAAATTCTACGGCTACGATTACGCCGCGCGCAAGCTGCTGCCATATTTATACCGCACTTATGGGCTAGACTTCGATGTCTGAGATCATCTTAGATCGCGCCGCTTATGCGCACAATCTAGCGCAAATCGCCGCCAAAGTAGGTGAAGCGGAGCGAGTATTTTTGGTAGCCAAGGATAATTCATACGGTCATGGCTGCAGGATTTGCTGCGAGGAAGCGGCAAAGCTAGGCTTCGTACGCGCCGTAACGCGAAGTGCTACGGAAGCTGCGCAGATCGCGGATTTATTTGATGAAATTTTAGTGCTCTCGCACATTCCAAGCGGGGACGAGGACGAGCGGTTTTGCTACGCGGTAAATGATCTGAGCTACTTCTCGCGTCTTAAACGAGGGCTTAAAATTTATATCGCTGCAGATACTGCTATGCACAGAAACGGCATCGCTGCGAGCGAGCTAGATGAGGCGCTTAGGCTATGCAAGGTGGGCGGATTTAAGCTTCGTGGCTTTTTTACACACTTTCGCGCAAGCGACGAGCTAAGTGGAGATTTTTTCGCACAAAGACAGAATTTTATAGAATTTAAGCGTTTCGCGGGGCGAAAAGCCGCCGCCGCGGGCTTTAGAAATTTAAAATTTCATTCGAGCAACTCCGCAGCTATCGAGCGAAGTGCGGGCTTTGAGGACGAATACGTGCGCGTGGGTATGGCGCAATTTGGATATCCGCAATTTGACGAGAGCCTAAATTTACGCCCTGTGCTAAAGCTCTATGCCGATCTGATCAGCTCGCGCGTGCTAAAAAAGGGTCAGCGAGTGGGCTACGGCGCGAAATTTGAAGCGCCGCGCGATATGAGGATCGGCACATACGATTTAGGCTACGCAGACGGGCTATTTCGCTACGACGGTGAGGGCGAGCTAGCGCTTGCAAGCGGGCAAAAAATGCTCGGAAAAATGTCGATGGATAGCTTCTGTGCAGAATTCGGCGGAGAGCGAGTTTGCGTGCTGGACGATGCGCAGATTTGGGCAAAACACTTTGGCACGATCGAATATGAAATTTTAGTCAAATTAAATTCCAACATCCCAAGGAGATTTCAATGAAAGAGCTGCAAGGAGAAAATAACGAGAGTATAGGTTACGACGATAAAGGCTTATCCGCGCGAGGCGAGAACTTTGGCGAAGGAGAGTATCCGCGCCAAAAAGGAGGGCTTCATATCTTAATCAAAGCCCTAATCGTCTTAGTGATTGCGGCGATTGCGTTTGCGATATTTGCAGTGCCGGTTTACAACAAGCTCGTAAGCAAAGATGAAGAAGTTAAGGCCGCGTGGAGTCAGGTGCAAAATCAATATCAGCGTCGCGCCGATTTGATTCCAAATTTCGTAGAAACCGTCAAGGGCTACGCTAGCCATGAAAAAGATACCTTAGAAGGCGTCATAAATGCCCGCGCTAAGGCAACTGCTATCAATATCAATGCAGAAAGCTTAGCGCAAGATCCGGAAGCGTTTGAGAAATTTAACGGCGCTCAAGGCGAGCTTAGCTCGGCCCTATCGCGCTTAATGCTGGTAGTCGAGCGCTACCCGGATCTTAAGGCAAATCAGAATTTCGCCGACCTGCAAAATCAGCTCGAAGGCACGGAAAACCGCATCGCCGTAGCGCGCAAGGATTACATCGCTTCGGTGCAGGAATACAACAAACTAATTAGAACCTTCCCTACAAACATCATCGCGCGCATCGTAGGACTAGGCGGCGCCAAACCTAGCTTTAGCGCTGATAGCTCAAGCCAAAAAGCCCCTAGCGTCTCGTTTAAATAACGCTAAGGGAGACAAATGCTAAGCGAGCAGTGCAAGCAAGAAATCCACGAGCTAATCACGAAAGCCGAAACCGCAAGCGGTGCGCAGATCGTCTGCGTGGTCGCGCGCGAAGCAAGCGAGGACTGCGAAGCTAGCTATAGCGCGGCGGCAGTGACGGCGTTTGCGATCGGCATCGTTCTGTGCTTCGTGCCGCAAATAAGCAAAGCTGAGCTACTGCAAATCGTAGCGCTTAGCTTCATTGCGATTAAAGCTCTGCTAGCTAAATGCCCTGCGCTTTTAACTCTAATCACGCCTAAATCTCGCAGACTTCGGCTCTCGGGCGAGTTTGCGATGCTAAAATTTTACGAGCGCTACGGCAGCGTAAAAGAAGCGATAATGTTTTGCGTCTGCGTCCGCGAGCGCTGCGCTCATATCATCTGCGGCGCGCGAGCGGCGGAGTTTATCTCTAAGGTTGAGTTTGAACGTATCACGACGGAATTTAACCCCAGCACGCAAGGTCTTGAGCCTGCTGTTTTAAAGGCGATGGACGCGCTGTGCAAGCTAGCCATGCGAGTGCCTAAAGATAGCGAAAATAACGAGATAGAAGAGACCTTGGTGGAGCTGCGATGAGAGTGGCTTGGAGATTTGCTTTTGCCCTAATGGCGTTATTTGTAGTCAGCACCGCCGCTCCCAGCGAGTATCTAGCCCATCCAAACGGCACCGCTGTAATTGATGAGGCTGGTATTTTACGCCCAGCCGCAAGAGAGAGCCTGAATGAAATTTTAACGACTTTCGATAAAAATTCCTCAAACCAGATCATGCTCGTAAGCCTAAAATCGCTCGGTGGCTACTCTATCGAGGAAATCGGCGTAGAGCAGGCGCGCGCTCTTGGTATCGGGCAAAAAGGGCGCGACAACGGCGTACTGCTGCTCGTCGCTCCGCACGAGCATAAAGTGCGTATCGAGGTCGGATACGGGCTAGAGGGCGTGCTAACCGATATGCGCGCCAAGCGTATCATCAGCAATAAAATTCTGCCCTATTTTAGGCAGGAGGATTACGAAAGTGGCGTCATTAGCGGGATTTCGGCGATCATTAGCACGATCGAAGGCGGCGATATAAAATTTGATCCCCTTAACGCCAACGCGCAGCAGGATCCGAGCAACAAGGACTTTGCGATCTTTATGGTGCTTTTTGCGGTCTTGCTTTTTGCGATACTAAGCCGTCGCGTGACGCGCCACAGTAGAAGCGATGAGGATATAATCTCAAGTGCAGACATCATAAACGAAATCGCGCGCTCATCGCGCATGAGAGGCAGCCCATCTGGGGATTTTGGCGGATTTAAAGGAAGTGGCGGTTTTAGCGGAGGCGGTTTCAGTGGGGGCGGCGGAAGCTTCGGCGGAGGCGGTGCTAGCGGGAGCTGGTAGTTACGGAATTTTATCAAAATTCCAAATCGTAGAATTTTATCTAAATTTTAAAATTTCAGAATTTCTAAATTCGGCTACTTGCGTAGAAAAACAGCACGAGTGGCTTGTCGTTGCCCTCGATCTTTAGTGTGCGCTCGGAGGGGTCGAACTTGGAGGCGAGCGAGGCACCGTCGCTGCTTAGATGGTGCTTCCATCCGTCGCAGCCTGCGAGCAGTAGCGCGAACACGGCGGCAGCAACTTTTAAATTTAAAAATTTCATAATCTGAAATCCGTCCTTAAATCTGCTTTTAAAACTGCTAAATTCGCTTTTAAATTTGCGTTTGAAATTTTAAAATTCACGGCGCGATGCCTGTCAGAATTTATGTCTAGGTCCGCTCCGAGGCGTATGTCGTAATAATCCATGCTTGGGTTTATGCCGTGACCCTTGACGAGATTTATGTCATAATCCGCGCTAGAATTTATATCGTGGCATATATTTAAATTTAAGTCTCGATCTGCGTTAAAGTTTATGCTTTGGCATGTGCTGCAACAATATGTTTAAGGCGTATGTTGCGATCCGTGTCGTACCGCACTAAAGTCTATGTAACGATTTGCCTCGCAATTTGTACTCGTAGCGTTTCGGTTTTTAAAATTTAGGCTTTTAAAATTTTTCCCTACTCCGCTCGGCGTCGCATCGGCGCTTGATCTTTTGAGGTAAACGGCTTCGGCGGGACGCGCGCAGCAAAGAGCCGCGCCTGCTCGCGCGAGCTTTGTGCGGATCCAAAAAAGAGCGCAGGCGGGC
>NZ_CALKTL010000122.1 GCF_937997405.1 uncultured Campylobacter sp.
AAACGCACGAGCCGCCGCCACCACGACCTTCAACTCGGGAAGTTTATGCAGCACCGATAGTTTGCCGCGCCCTAACCTAAATTAAATTTTACATTTGCTATAATCGCGAAATTTTAAGGAAGGTAAATGGATATTTTTGAAGGCAGCCCAAGAGAGAAATTTTTTGAAATTTTATCCGCTGCAAGCCCTACTTTAGTGCAAAACGAAATCGAAGAAGCTCTAATCCGCCTAATCGCCTGTGAGCGGCTCTGCCAAACGCGCGGCATTAGCGAGCGCGAGATCGAAAGCTTCATCGCACAGCAAGATCTACAAGACGAGCTAAACGACAAATTTTTGCAAATGAGCGGAAATATCCTAAGCAACAACGAATAATGCTAGATCAAATCGATTTAATTATGAAAAACTTCATCGCAGACTGCGGCTACGAGCCCGCTAACGAGATGTTTGATAGGCTAAGCCCCGGCAAAAAACTGCGCTCCAAGCTACTGCTAAACATCGCGCAAAAAGATGAAAAATCGCTGCATCTGTGCGCGATCATCGAGCTCATTCAAGCTGCGAGCCTGCTGCACGACGACGTCATCGACGAAAGCTCGGTGCGCCGCGGCAAACCTTCGATCAACGCCACTTACGGCTCCAAAAACGCCGTGATGCTGGGCGACATACTCTATTCCAAGGCATACTTTGAGCTTTCTAAATTTGAAAGCCGCATCGCCGCCGCGCTTTCGGGCGCCGTCACGAAGCTGGCCGTGGGCGAGCTGATGGACGTAAGCTTAAGCGACGATTTCAACGACGATGCGAGCAAATATCTGCAAATGATCTATCTAAAAACCTCCGCCTTGATCGAAGAGGTCGCGCGCTGCGGGGCATTTTTAAAATTCGGCGACGCGGAAAATTGCGACGAAATTTCAGATATGAGCTGCGCAAAAAACAAGATCGAAATTCCAAGCGCCGCGAAAGATCATAATGAAATTTCAAGCGCGAGCGCAAAATTCGGCGAATACGGCAAAAACCTTGGGCTTGCCTTTCAGATCATCGACGACATCTTAGACGTCACGCAAAGCTCCGCAACGCTAGGCAAGCCGAGCCTGAGCGATTTTGCGGAGGGCAAAACCACCCTGCCCTACATCTATTTATACGAAAATTTAGATGATGCGCAGCGGCAAAAGCTAAAATCGTTTTTTAAAAAGCAGCTTTGCCAGAGCGAAATTTCATGGATCAAGACAAAGCTTAGCGAGCACGGCATCATCGAGCGCTGTATAAACGAAGCTCGCGCCTACGGGCAAAAGGCGCTCGAAGCCGTGGCGGAATTTAAAAACGACAAGCTGGAGCAAATCGTGCGAGATATGATAGATAGGGAGTTTTGATGGCGTATATGAGCGTGAGCTTCACCCACAAAAACACGGACATCACGGTGCGCGAGAAACTTTCGTTTTCAAACGATGTGCGCAAGAAAGAAATTTTGCGCCTTTTAGCTTCAAACTCCGCGATAGAGGAGTGCTTGGTACTAAGCACCTGCAACAGAGTAGAAATTTTTACCGTCGTAAGCGACTTTGATGAAGCGCAAAAGTTCGTGCTTTTGGCACTTTCGCGCATTAGCGGCGTGAGCTACGACGAGCTAGCCGAGCGTGCCGATATTTACGAGGATTACGGCGCGATACACCACCTTTTCGCCGTCGCAGCCTCTCTTGACAGCCTCGTAGTGGGCGAAACGCAAATCGTAGGCCAGCTCAAAGACGCCTTTAAATTTGCCAAACAAAATGCCTACGCAAACACCGCCATCGCCGCAGCTATAGACGAAGCGCTAAAGTGCGCGGCGCGTATCCGCAACCAGACTGAAATTTCAAAAAACCCGATCTCCGTCTCAAGCGTCGCCGTGGCGATGGCAAAGGAAAAGTTAGGCTCCTTGCAGGGCGCGGACGCCGTGGTAGTGGGCGCGGGAGAGATGAGCGAGCTAGCGTGCAAACATCTGCTCGCAAACGGCGCTAATATCACGATCTTGAACCGAAATTTAGCCGGCGCGCAGAGGCTAGCCGCCTCGCTACTTAGCGAGAATTCCTTGGATACGAAAAATTGCGCGGATGAAAATCCCGGCACAGGCAAGAATTCAGACGGCTTAAATTCCGGAAATGTCGCGAATTTCGCGGGTGAAAATCCCACGCAAAAACAAAATTCTAAAGACGGCGTAAATTTTAATAAAGAGACTTTTGCAGACAGCAATGAATCTCGCATAGCAAGCGAAAATCCCAAGGACGATAAAAATTCCACCGCCTGCGCAAATTCCTCCGCGCAGGTACAATCCCGTATTAAAATCGATAGCCTTGATAATCTCAAAAAATATCTAAACGTAAATAGCCTATTTTTCAGCGCTACGGGCTCGCAAGAGCCGATCATTACCGATAGCTTGTTAGAGCCCAAAAGCTTTAAACGATATTTTTTCGATATCGCCGTGCCGCGCGACGTGGAGCTTAGCCAGAGCGAGGATATTGAAGTTTACAGCGTCGATGATCTGGAGGAGATCGTAAAGAAAAATTTGCTGCTTCGCGAGGAGCAGGCGCAGATCGCTTACTCGATCGTGGCAAAATGCACGAATGAGTTTTTCAAATGGCTGAGGGCGGCGGCATCCACGCCGATCATCAAGGCTTTGCGTCAAAGCGCGAAACAAGTAGCCGAGCTAGAGCTAGCCAAGGCGCTTAAAAAGGGTTATCTAAAGCATAGCGATGCGGAGGAAGCGCGCAAGCTGATCCATCAGGTTTTTAAAGCGTTTCTGCACGTTCCGACGGTAAATTTGAAAAACCTCGGCGAAGCGGACGATGCTGACAGCACGGTAAACGCGCTAGTAGAAATTTTTGGACTGCAAGAAAACTACGAAAAATTTTTAAATCAAGAAAACGAGAAAAAGGACAAACAAAATGAAATTTAGTAAGCTTTTCGCTCCCAGCCTAAAAGAGGCCCCCAGAGACGCGGTATTACCTAGCCACGCGCTTTTGATCCGCGCGGGATTTATCGAGCAGCTAGGCAGCGGGCTTTATAATTTTTTGCCGCTAGGAAAGATAGTACTAGAGCGGATCTGCGCCGTCATTAGGCAGGAGATGGACGCTGCGGGCGCGCAGGAGGTCTCTTTTAGCGTCGTGACGTCCGCGGATGCATGGAAAAAAAGCGGCCGCTACGCCAAATACGGCAAGGAGCTGTTGCGCTTCAAAGATCGCAAGGATAACGACTTCGTGCTAAGCCCTACCAATGAGGAAGCGGCGGTTTTGATGGTAGCGGATAAGATCACGAGCTACAAGCAGCTGCCGCTAAATATCTATCAGATCAATACGAAATTCCGCGACGAGGCGCGCCCTCGCTTCGGGCTTCTGCGCGGACGCGAGTTTACAATGAAGGACGCTTATAGCTTCCACGCAGACGCTGCGGATATGAAGCGCGAGTTTGAGGTGATGAGGCAGGCGTACTCGCGGATTTTTACGCGACTTGGATTAAATTTTAGAGCGGTCGATGCGGACAGCGGCGCGATCGGCGGCAGCGGAAGCAAGGAGTTTATGGTGCTAGCGGACAACGGCGAGGACGATATCGTCGTGTGCAAGCGCTGCGACTACGCCGCAAATATCGAGGCTGCGCGCCGTGCGCCCAAAACCACGAACACCGCTGCGCCTGAGACCGACGGCATGATGAAATTTAAAACGCCCGCAATGAAAACTATCGACGCGGTCGCGGAATTTTTTAAAGTGGATAAATTCTACACCATCAAAGCGGTGATCAAAAAAGCGCTATACGAGGATCGCAGCGAGATCGTAGCGTTTTTTATCCGCGGCTGCGACGAGCTGCAAGAGACCAAGGCGCAAAACGCCTGCGGCGCGCTTGAGCTAGTCGATGCTAGCGAGGAGGAGATCGCGCGAGCAGGCTTTACGGCGGGCTTTTGCGGACCTTTCGGGCTCGACGAGGGAGCTAAATTTTACATCGATGCCGAGCTAAAAGGAGCGCGCGAGATGATCGCGGGCGCGAACGAGCCGGATTACCACTACGTGGGCGCTAGCGTGATAAATTTTAACGAATCGCGCTTTGCGGATCTCGCCGCCGTGGGCGAAGGCGACGCGTGTCCGTACTGCGGCGGCGAGCTTGGCATCACAAAAGGCATCGAGGTGGGTCATATCTTTCAGCTCGGCACGCGCTATTCAGAGCCGATGGGGGCGCGATTTTTGGATGCAAACGGCAAGGCACAGCCGTTTTTGATGGGCTGCTACGGCATCGGTGCAAGCCGCCTTATCGCGGTGGCGATCGAAAGCAGTCACGACGAGAGAGGCTGCGTGTGGCCGCGCGAGCTGGCGCCTTTCGAGCTTGAGATCATCATCTCAAATCACAAAGACGCCGCTGCGGTAGAATTTGCCGAAAAATTATACGAGCAGTGCCGCGAGCGCGGTATCCGCGTACTACTGGACGATCGCGCGGAGCGCTTCGGCGTAAAGATGAACGACTTCGAGTTGATGGGCTTTCCGTACGCCGTGCTCGTGGGCAAAGCCCTAGCGGAGGGAAGCGTCGAGTTCATCACTCGCGCAGGCCTAAAGCGGCAGAGCATAAGCGCGGATGAAATTTTAAGCTTTATCGAGAGGAAATTAATCGAGAAAAATTAGGAAGCGCGTAAAAATTTAGCCTTAAATTTGAGCTAAATTTTATAATAAAAAAGTAGGTTCTCTCTTTAAATTTGTCGCTTTGGTCGTGCCTTCCAAATATCTGCGTAGAGTGATACTCAATTGCTCATTTGCCTCCGGCTTTTAAACTTTTTGGAAGCCCTATCGGTATGCGGCTCTCTAAACTAGCTCGACCGGCTTTGACCGAGCGGGCATTTAATTTCTAGCTTTATCGACCTCTATACGTGCCTATCGGTGCAAATTTCAGCGCATCCTTCGACGCCGACTACCTCTATCCATATCTGACTGCAAAATTGCGAGCATCACTTAAAATCCACATTTACAAAGCTTGCACGGCCCGCATCTAAAAGCACGGGCCATATCGCCTCAATCAAGACGCTGCGAGGAGCAAATCGGAGAATTTAGAAAGACGGCCGCAATTAAGCTCTTTTGCTCCAAAGAAATTAAACCGCAGATCAAATCTAGTGGTAGCGCGCCGCGAAACACAACGGGAAAATTTATGCTACGTACGTATTTTAAGCTTGCAGGCAAAACTACAGGAGCGTTAAATTTAGCGCTCGTGGCGGTAAAATTTAGCCCTGCGCCCGCCGCGAGGTAGAATTTTAGCTTTATAATTTACTTCGAAAGACTTTGTAGCCATCTTTTAGCCGCATCCGCAGCCGCTATCAAACCGCCGCACATCATTATCAGATCCTTTATCACCAGCCTGCCCGCGCCAGAGAGATACGGGAAGCCGTGGTTCGGGCTCTCTGTTATGCCGAGGGCGGGATTGCCCAAATTCGGCACCCAGGTTTCGGGCGTCGTTATCAAAAACGATAGCGTAACGATAGCCATACCGAAGGTCAAAAGTCCGCCTACGACGCCAATTTTTGGGAACCATATGCCAAGCAGCATCAAGATGCCGATCGAGCAAATCGTCGCGCCGATAATGTAAGAAGCCGTATAGGTGCCGTTTGATTTATGCCATTTGATATTATCCGGCACGACCAAGCCTTCGGGGTTTTTGTGCAGATTATACTCCGCGACCATTTTGCCCTTGCCGTTATCGACCACGTCTTTATTTTTCATCAGATAGCTGAAAAACGGGCTGTTCGTGACGAAGGGCACGATGCCGTCCGCCTCATACTGCACGACTTTTAGGCCGCCTATCCAGATCATGACGACGAAAATTGCAAACCTTATGCAATTTACAAATATGCTTTGCGAATTGGACAGGCAATTAAGCACCTTATATAGGAGGGAATTTTGATCCATCTGTGTTTCCTTTGCGGTAAAATTGATGCAATAGTTTATCAAAAGTGGGTTAAATAAGTCAATAGTTTTTATAAAATAATATTAATAGTATTGTAAAAAATTTTATCAAGTGCGTATAATTTTGAGTAGACAATGTGACATTGCTTTCAGACCAATCATAACGAATTACGTTATAACTGATGTCTTTAGCCAACAAGGATACGCGATCAACAGCACCAGCAAATTCACGGCGATCGATTACAGCGCTAGAATCGAATTGAGAAGGAATTACCTTTTCATATTCAGGATATGTGCCTTCGATTAAGCGAGAAATAATATAAATAGATTCAAAATTAAATACGATTTGTGTACGATTCCAAATGATATTGATCATAGCTGGATTATCTGTTGGTAATAAACGAGATA
>NZ_CALKTL010000123.1 GCF_937997405.1 uncultured Campylobacter sp.
GAATTTTAGAATTTTAGAATTTTAGAATTTTAGAATTTTAGAATTTTAGAATTTTTAAGGCGCGGAATTCTCGCGCCTTTACTTTAATTGTTTGAGAGTTGTTGTTTATTTGTTATTATATTATTTTTAATGTAGCCCAAGATAAACAAAATCGCATTTTATAAAATCTTTCTTTTAGGAAATCTTTAAAATTTATTTATATTTGTTCCATATCCATATAAAATTTAAGCAAAAAAAATGTAAAATAGTAGCTAAAAATTATGTTATTGACCGGAGGGTAGTATCATGAAAGTTAAGAGTTTTAGCTTTGCGCCCATTTTGGCGCTGTTGTTTTGTTTCGTGGCGGGGGCCTTTGCGGATAATAGACCCAATATTAAGATCAATCCCGCCGTTATAGATCCTTGGGAATACCCTGATAGTGGCGTGATCAATAGTAGTGATCCGCATTGGTATTGGTATTCAAGCGGTGAATGTGGAGATGGCGCCGGTCATAATCATTGTGGAACATGGAATTTTAGTGGTATTCGAGATTGGAAAAATCAAACCCCTGTCGTTAGGTTTGGCGGTCCCGGTACATATGTATTTGGAGACTATGCCGTAGCGGGAAATACTGTACTTAGCTTTGATTGGGACGGGGTTACGAAAGAAGTGGACAAAAACTTTATAGCCGGTGCAAATGGTCATTATTTAAAAGAAGACCCTGACACTTCTGCAGGAGCTTTTTATCTAAATAGCTCTAAATCAACTCTAAAACTACCTAAGGGTATTACTAAAGATGATATCGTTTTTGCAGCTTTGTATTGGCAAGGTAACGTAAGAGAGGCAAGAGAGCTTATTAATGAGGGATGGGATAAATACGTAGGAAACGGCGATGGAGTTAAGTTTGCCAAATGGTATAAATGGGCTAAGCTTAGAATGAAAAGCTCAAAAAGTGCAACAAGTACCGCTCCTATAGATATCCCAAGGGATAGATGTAACGGCGTAGCCGGCTGGAACTATAGAGAGAATGCTAGCTATAGAAATCTTCCTAACCCTCGGAAGGTAGAGATGCGTTTGGAATACGGCTGCTTTGCAGATATTACGGATAAAGTGAAGGCAAACTTTGTTGATTACTCTGATAGTATAGATTTTACCGTAGGAAACATAGTAGCTAGCGATGGTAGGGATAATGCCGGTGCAGCCCTTATTAATGGTGAGTTAAAAAATATTAGACTTGGTATGTGGGGTGGCTGGGGTGTAATCATAGTATATGATAAGACCTTGGACTCTAGAAATAAGCTAATGGCAGATTTACAAAGCCCTGCTAATCCTGTAGGTGTAGCGAAACCGTTTACTTACGCAGAGGCTGCAAAATTTAAAAACGATTATTACAAGCCTAAAAACGTAACCGTATATGGTGATTTTATAGCTATTACACCTTGGGCAGGCGCAAATGAATCTATAAACGTAAAAGCCGAGTTAAAAGGCTTTTACACTCCTAGGAGCGGTCGCGTTAATGCTAAGCTTAGTTTTTTAGGTTTTGGTGGCGAGGCGAAACTTGGACCTGAAATGAGCGGCAATGATAAGACGAAGGAATTTTTTAGAGTAGAGAATAAAAAAGCGGGCGGTAAAATGGATACTTTATATACTCCTAATGCCGCTTGGTCTAATGGAATAAACGCATTGGCTCAAATCGGAAGCGAATGGTATTCTAATATATTCGGCGGTACCATTATGAGGCTAAGAAGCGAAAATGGTGGATATGCTGCGATACCGGAAATCCTAAGAGGTAAGCATTACGAGGGAACGGATCAGGCAGCCGCCGTGGATTTAGATGAATTTGATATAAGCGATAAAATGGGCTACGGGCAATCAAGTATAAAGTTGGAACTGGGTGGTACGTATAACTCAACAAACAACCAATCCGATCAAAACTTTATAAGTATGATAGCAATATCAGTAGATCTGTATGTTCCTCAACTATGCTATCAGTATGAGGTATATAATGCCGCTAACTGGGTAAAATTTTTTAGAACTAAAGATGAAGATCCGCAGAATGGCAAAGTTATCGGTAGCAGATATAGTAAGACTGAGATTGACGACAATAAGCCAGAGCAGATCAAAAATCCAGTAGTTGCGGGCGAGCATATCTACTATAGAATGAAATTCGAAAACAGACTAAATGGTGGTAATAGCGAGGATGCTGTAGGTGCAGTAGTGTCAATCGATTTTGCTCAGGCAGGCGCTGCCTATACCAAAGATAGTTCTACTATAAATAATGAACTAGCCATAAACGATCCTATCACTACCACTACAAATACCATACCTGCAGCGGCCGCAGAGAAGCTGGTCTATCTACGCGATGGTCAAAAGGGCGCATATAAGACGATGAAAGATGTCATAAATGGCGGCACTCCAAATGTCACGGACCCTATCTATAATGATAGGCAATTTACGACGCTAGATAATAATGTCTTAAAATTCTATATCGGTGAGGGCGCAGGCGAGATAAAAGCCGGCACGACTACTCCGGTGGGCGGTCTAATGAGACCAGGTAAAGCGGCGTATGGTGAGTTTAACGCTACCGTTAATACCGGTGCAAAAATTCTTCAAGCTCCTGCCGTGACATTAAGCTACAAGATGAGTCTAGATATCGGCGGCGGTCAGCGAGTCGTCCTAGATATGGATAGTGCCTCTGAACTTGAGCTATGCGATGCAACGAAGGTTTCTAAAAGTGTTGATATCCAGCCGCTAAGTGGTTTGCAAGTAGTAAATAAGAATTTTAGTAATAGCGACGACGATGATAGGCTATATACTCAAATCTCCGATAAGCCTTTTGATGCAAAACTCATCTTTAGACCAGATTACGAGAGCCAATATTGTAAGGCTTATGACGATAAAACCGGTAAATGTACAGATTATATCGGTGCGGCTGCGAATTCTCCTTACTTTAAAAAAGATCCTAATACAGGTAAGCTCGTATATATCGGTAGCAAGGATAGAAAGCTTGAGAAATTTGGCTTGGGAGGAAAATTATATTTGTCCGTCATCAGGGCAAAAAATGCTGCTACTACGTCAGACAAAGTCAGTGAGGATGATAAGAAAAATAGCGTAGTTTATGCATGCCGATCAGTAACTGATACCTTAAAAATTCCGTTTAAGCTAAATGGCGATTCCTATTCTGTAGATAAGGAATTAGATTTTAAAAACAAGAGCATTTTAACTCTAAATAATATAGAGATAGGTGATGCGTATCAAGGTCTTACATTTATGCTTAGTTATCGTCCTGACGAGCAAGCTACCTCGAGATCCGATTTAGATAAGTATATAAAAGATAAGGACTTAAACAGTGAGGATCCTAAGGCTTACTATTTAGAGCTTAAAAAATGGGAGCTTAAGAAGCAATACGGGTATTGTGAAGCCAATGAAGATTTTGATTGGTGCAATAAAAGTCTGACTGCGGAACAAAAGAAGGATATCTGGGATAATATTATACAAAAGAAGCTGGATGAGCTTAAAAATAGTATAGATACGGCTAGCAATGAGTTCGGAATTAAAATGTCAAAAGACGGCTCGTTCCATATATGCGGTAGCGATAACTTCGTACTCCGCCCTGCGTATTTCAAAGTAGATACCGATGCGCTAAATAATTCCGGTAAATATAGCAAGATCGTAGATACTACCGCTAGTGGCGATATAACTAAAAAAGGCGTTAGTACCGATGTTTATAATCCTACCGAACTTCGCGTGGGTGGTGACTATGAGCAAAACGCAGATATCTTGGCGCACGTAATATCAGCTAGAAGTTACAGCGATAACGGCGTACCTAACTATACTGCAAGAATTGGCGGCGACCTAGGTAATCAGCGCTATCATCTACGTAAAAGCTATGGTACGGATTCCGACGATACTCAAGATATATCAACTAAGATCCGTGGCATCCAGACTTACTTGCGCCCATTCATATCTAATGAATGTGTGGCTAATGTAGATACCCAGTCTTATTATGTCGATAGAAAAACAGCCACCACTACATTAAAACGCGGTGTAAAGCAAGACGGCTGCTACGGCGGTACTGCAGTAGAGTATTCCGGTGCTAAATACAATGCCGAGACAGGCAAATACGAGATCGATCCATCGGCTATCAAAAAGGGCTCTTTTGGCAAGAGCGATGATGTTTCGTGCGTATTAAATGGTACAAGCTCAAAATTCGACGCATCGTATAGAAGAGTATGGGATAAAAATGCCGTAAGCTTATGGGCGGATTTTAATGCTAGAGATATCGTAGAGACTGGAGGTGTAGCGAAATTTAGCGGCAAAGGCAATTCTCAAGGCGCATATTTGATGACTCAGTCTAGAAAAGCTTCTGTGGATAAAGATAAAGAAAATGCCGTTATTTATACTGAAGGATTAGGTGCAAATGCCGATAAAATTTTTAACTACTATAATGTCGGTGATGTACTGGTAAGCGTCTATGATAACTCATGGACGGATGCCTACTCCGATCAGACATACTCTAAGAAGTGGAATAGCGCTAAATGTATTATTAATTCATCTAGCAATACTCCTAATGCTAAAGGTATGATAGGCTGCGACGTAGGTATGAGGCTTGCTGCTAACAAAGATAAAGCGATAAACGATAATATTGTATTGCGCTACAAGCCGGATCGTATCAGAGTGTCGCTCGTAAGCCTTGATAATGGTATAACAACCGGCGTAGGCGATAATAATATCACCGGTGGAACATCTGCATATACATATTTTAATGATCCGTATATTGAGAATAATGTCGTAGTATATCCAGGTGAAAATCCCGCACAGAATTTAGCTGTAACGCGTCAGATAAGCCAACTTGCCAAACTTAAAGTCAATGCCGTAGCGTATCTATCTGACAAAGTTTATAAGGATGTCATCGCTACGCTTTATGACGGATATAAGCAAAATGTTGGTGGTACTCCTCAAGCCGTGTGCGGATTTTCGAGTGATCTTGATTTTGCGCTAAATTTTGGATTTGATTGTCAAAGCAATAGTGCCGACGGACGTTGCTCCACAGCTACTGCTAATAGGACCGGTGGAGCTACAAATTACGTGCCATATCCTAATAGACCTACCGTTGTCTACAATATCCCTAGTGGTACACAGTTTTTCGCTAAGAATTCTAACGAGTGCCTAGGCTCTACGGGATATGATAGCAGATGCTATACATATAACGCAAGAACCCTAAGCTCAACTGTTACCGGAGGTTGGGAGGAAGCTGCTTCTGCTGCCGATACGGGTTACGGCTTGCCTATACCGCTTAGAACGGCGCTTAATTATTATTCCGATGCTTCATTAATAGGCGGACTTATCAATAGACCGAGAGGTGGCACAGGAATTAATTACGATTCTAAGTCGAGCGATTTTAGAATTTTGGCACAAGGATTTAGAGAGGGGCAGACCCCTGGTTCAACTGTGTATTTTAATTTCGCTAGGATGCATAAAACCCCTAGCACTCCGGTGCTTATCTACGCTAGTGACTTTAATATCGGAAATGGCACGGTTAGTATCGCCGAAAATTTTTGGCCGTCAAAATTTGATAAATCATACAATGCTATCTCAGATACAACTTCGG
>NZ_CALKTL010000124.1 GCF_937997405.1 uncultured Campylobacter sp.
AAATGCCAGACTTAAATGCTGGAAGTGTTGAAGCAGCTATGAACATTATTGCAGGAACTGCAAGAAGTATGGGAATTAAAATTTCTGAATAATAAAAATTATTCAAGTTTTAAAGATTGAATAAATGAAAAATAAAATTTAAATGATTTAGAATAAGTGGGAGATTTAGTAAATTCAATTACCACAGAGGAGGAAATAATAAATGGCAAAAAGAGGAAAAAGATATAATGACATTTCTCAAAAAGTAGATAAAATGAAAGTTTACACACCAGAAGAAGCGTTGGAATTAATTTTCGACACGAAAAGCGCTAAGTTTGTGGAAACAGTGGAATTAGCAATAAGATTGGGAGTAGATCCAAGACATGCTGACCAGCAAGTAAGGGGTACAGTTTCATTACCAAACGGTACAGGTAAAACTGTAAGAATCTTAGTTATCACAAGTGGAGAAAACATTGACAAAGCATTAGCTGCAGGAGCGGATTTTGCTGGAGATGACGAATATATTAACAAAATTCAAAATGGATGGCTAGATTTTGATTTAGTAATCGCTACACCTGATATGATGCCTAAATTAGGAAGATTAGGAAGAATCTTAGGAACAAAAGGATTAATGCCTAACCCTAAATCAGGAACAGTTACAACAAATGTTGAACAAACAGTTCAAGAATTTAAAAAAGGAAAAGTTGCGTTTAAAGTTGATAAATTAGGATCGATTCACTTGCCAATCGGAAAAGTTGACTTTACAAAAGAAGCTATCGTAGAAAACTTTAAAGTTGCATTAGATCAAATTATCAAATTAAAACCAGCTGCTTCAAAAGGGCAATATTTAAGAACAGTTGCAATCTCATTAACTATGGGGCCTGGAATTAAAATAGATCCATTATTAGCTGGAGCATTTGTAGCTAAATAGTAAATAATCTTAATAATAATTTTTATTACCGGGTAGATTTTTCTATTCGGTAATTTATACTGTAATTTAAATGTTCTTTTCTCAACAAATTAATAGAAGACGAACTAATTCAAAGCTTAAATATAATATTTTAAATATTTTAGCTTGATTAAAAACATAGTTGTGAGATTAATAAAAAAATGAAAAACACTTGCAATTTTGTTGAAATTGTAGTATAATATTATATATTGATTTATAACGATATAAATCATATATAATATAACCAAAGACAGTAGGTAGAATGAAAGTTCTTTAAACCCTACCGAGGTAAGTATTATTATAAATAGATATTAAAATTAAATAATAGATATTTTTATAGTATGATACCTCTGGGCTTATTGTTTTTGTTTCAGAGGTTTTTATTATAAGGAGGTGAAACAAATTGCCAGCACAAGCAAAATTAGAAGCGGTAAAAGGTTTAGTTGAAAAATTAAAAGAAGCTAAAGCAGTAGTATTTGTTGATTATAAAGGGATCAGCGTTAATGAAGATACTGAACTTCGTAAAACGGCTAGAGAATCTGGAGTAGAGTACTTTGTTGCTAAAAACAGATTGTTTAAAATAGCGTTGAAAGAAGCAGGATTTGATACAAATGTTGATGATCTGTTAGAAGGTACTACATCATTTGCATTAGGATATGAGGATGGAGTTGCACCATCTAAATTAATCTTTGATTTTGGGAAAAAATTAAAAGATAAATTAACAATCAAAGGTGGATTGCTAGAATCTGAAAGAGTTGATGTATCAACTGTGGAAGCATTGGCTAAATTACCATCAAGAGACGAATTACTTGGTCAAATTGCTTACGGATTGCTGTCGCCAGTTAGAATGTTGGCTGTTGCATTAACAAATGTCGCAGAACAAAAAGGAACTGGAGAACCAGCAGTAGTAGCAGAGTAATTTTTAAAATTATAAATAAACTTAAATAATAAAATAAAATCAAGAAAAAATTAGGAGGAAATAAAATAATGGCATTTAATAAAGAACAATTTATAGAAGATTTAAAAGCTATGTCTGTATTAGAATTAAAAGAAGTAGTTGAAGCTATTGAAGAAACATTTGGAGTATCAGCTCAACCAGTAGCAGTTGCAGGAGGTGCAGCAGCAGGAGGTGCAGCAGCTGAAGAAAAATCTGAATTTGATGTAATCTTAGTATCTGCAGGAGGAGCTAAATTAGCAGTAATTAAAGAAGTAAGAGGAATTACTGGATTAGGACTTAAAGAAGCTAAAGAATTAGTTGAAGCTGGCGGAAAAGCAATTAAAGAAGGAGTTGCTAAAGAGGCGCTTATGCTTTCGATTCATAAACTACCTTTTAAAACGAAAATCGTAAGTAGGGAAAGCGAAAATGAAATATACTGATTTGAAAGATAAAGATTTAGCTGAGCTAAATTCTATGTTGAAACAAAGTAAGTTGCTTTTATTTACGGCTAGACAAAAGCTAAAGACTATGCAGCTAAGCAATCCTAACGAGATTCGCGCTATCAAAAAAGATATCGCTAGAATCAACACCGCTATTAAAGCGAAATAAGGATAGGTTATGGCATTTAAAAGAGAAATTCAAGGCGTAGTCGTAAAGAAGGCGGGCGATAAAACAGCTACCGTTTTGGTAGAGCGAAGGGTTATGCACCCTAGATATAGAAAGATCGTAAAAAGATTTAAAAAATATCTGATCCACGATGAAAACAACGTCGTAAAGATCGGTGATACCATATCTGCGATCGAGTGCAGACCGTTAAGCGCTAGAAAATCGTTTCGCTTAAAAGCGGTTTTGAAAACAGGAGTTGAATAATGATACAGAGTTTTACCAGACTTGCGGTAGCTGATAATAGCGGCGCAAAAGAACTTATGTGTATTAAAGTTTTGGGCGGCAGCAAAAGAAGATACGCCACAATCGGCGATATTATCGTTTGCTCTGTAAAAAAAGCGCTCCCTAACGGCAAGATTAAGCGCGGTCAAGTAGTAAAAGCCGTAGTCGTTCGTACGACTAAAGAGTTGCACAGAGGCAACGGCTCGCTAATTAGATTCGATGAGAACGCAGCCGTTATTTTGGATTCAAAAAAAGAGCCGATCGGCACTCGTATTTTCGGTCCTATCGGTAGAGAGGTCAGATACGGCGGTTTTATGAAGATCGTTTCGCTGGCTCCGGAGGTTTTATAATGGCAGTAAAATTTAAGATTAAAAAAGGCGATCAAGTAAAGATCATCGCAGGTGACGATAAGGGTAAAACAGGCACTGTCAAGGCAGTGTTTCCTAAAAAAGCTCAAGTTATCGTCGAGGGTTGTAAAATGGCTAAAAAGGCTATCAAACCAACCGAGCAAAATCCACAAGGCGGCTTTACGAGCAAAGAGATGCCTATGGATATTTCAAACGTTGCGTTGGTAGAGGGTTGATTATGAGCAGACTAAAAGATAAATACGCTAATTCCATCAGAGCTGCTTTGCAGAAAGAATTTGATATAAAAAATCCTATGCTTATCCCGGCGCTTGAAAAGATCGTTATCAGCGTAGGAACGGGCGAATCGAGCAAAGATCAAAAAGTGCTTCAAAATATGGCAGATACTATCTCGCTGATCGCAGGTCAAAAAGCGCTGATCGTCAATGCAAAAAAATCGGTTGCAGGCTTTAAAGTGCGCGAAGGTTTCCCGGTAGGCATAATGGTTACGTTACGAAAGGAGCAGATGTTTGCCTTCCTAGACAAACTGATCTCTATCGCGCTTCCTAGAGTTAAGGATTTCCGAGGACTACCTAGAACGGGCTTTGATGGACGCGGCAATTACAACTTCGGTTTGCAAGAGCAGCTGATGTTCCCTGAGGTCGAATACGATCAAATTTTAAGAACTCACGGTATGAATATAACCGTTGTAACGACTACAAATAACGATAAAGAGGCATTTAAATTGCTAGAGCTATTCGGCATGCCTTTTGCAAAAGGAAAATGATATGGCAAAAAAATCAATGGTAGCCAAGGCGAAACGCCCCGCTAAATTTAGCACTCGCGCATATACCAGATGTCAAATTTGCGGTCGTCCGCACTCCGTTTATAAGGATTTTGGAATTTGTCGCGTTTGCCTTCGCAAGATGGCAAATGAGGGCTTGATCCCGGGTCTAAAAAAAGCAAGCTGGTAAGGAGAAGAGATGATTAACGATCTTATTTCAGATGGACTAACTCGCATCAGAAATGCTGCGATGCGAAGGCTAGATACGACTAAGCTTTTTCACTCAAACGTCGTTGAGGCTATGCTTAAAATTTTAGCCGAGAAGGGCTATATCGAGAGCTACAACGTAGTAGAGGAAAACAATAAAAAGATCATCAACGTAGTGCTTAAATACGATGAAAAGGGCAGGAGCGTGATAAACGAAGTTAAAAGAATTTCGACTCCGGGTCGCCGCGTATATCAAGGCAAAGACGAGATCAAGCGCTTCAAAAACGGCTACGGAACCGTCGTCGTTAGCACAAGCAAAGGTGTTATGAGCGGTATCGACGCGCACAAAGCGGGCGTCGGCGGCGAAGTGCTTTGCACGATCTGGTAAGAAGTTTCTACTTTTTATGGCATTGTGGTATCCATTCGTAAAAGTAGACATACCCTAGACAAATAAAAAGGAAAATTATGTCAAGAATTGGTAAAAAACCGATCTCTATCCCGAGTGGAGTTGAGGTCAAAATCGACGGCTCGTCGTTAAAATTTAAAAAATCGAATAACGAAAAAGAGCTTGATTTAAAAGGTCATGTCGATGTAAAAATCGAAGACGGAAAGATAGAATTCTCGCCTAAGGGTGAGGACAGACAGAGCAGAGCGTATTGGGGAACATACCGCGCTTTAGCCAACAATATCGTCCTTGGTCTTACCGAGGGCTTTTCAAAACAGCTCGAAATCAACGGTGTCGGCTATAGAGCCGCGATGAAGGGCAAGATGCTTGAGCTAAATTTGGGCTTTTCGCATCCGATAAATTTTGAATCTCCAAAGGGGATTGAAATTTCCGTAGATAAAAACGTCGTAACTATCAAAGGCGACGACAAGCAGCAAGTAGGTCAAGTGGCAGCCGAGATCAGAGGATTCAGACCGCCTGAGCCATATAAAGGCAAGGGTATTAAGTATCTTGAAGAGCGCATTATCCGCAAAGCCGGAAAAACAGCTAAGAAATAAGGGTTGAGAAATGACACAGAACGTATTAAAAAGAAAGATCTCTTTACGAATCAAGAGAAAAAGAAGGATTCGCGCTAAAATTTCAGGCGTCGCATCTTGCCCTAGAATTTCTATTTTCAAATCCAATAGGACGGTCTACGCTCAGGCTATCGACGACGCGGCGAGCGCGACTTTGTGCGCTAGCAGCGGTAAGGTTTTAAATTTAAAGGCAAACAAAGAGGGCGCGGCTAGCTTAGCTAAAGATTTAGCCTCCAAGCTAAAAGATAAAGGCATTTCTGAAGCGATTTTCGATCGTAATGGCTATTTGTATCACGGCGTAATCGCAAGCTTTGCCGAGTCGTTACGCCAAAACGGCATCAAACTATAACCCAAAGGAATGATTGTGGAAAAGTATAATAGAGAAGAATTCGAAGAGGTAATCGTCAATATCGGTAGGGTTACGAAGGTCGTTAAAGGCGGTAGAAGGTTTAGGTTTACGGCTCTTATCGTAGTAGGCAATAGAAACGGCTTGGTAGGCTTTGGCTTCGGCAAATCCAAAGAGGTTCCCGATGCGATTAAAAAGGCGGTAGACGATGCGTTTAAAAATATCATCAAGGTAAATTTAAACGGCTCTACTATCACTCACGATATTGAAGTTAAATACAATGCGAGCAAAATTTTACTTAAGCCGGCGAGCGAAGGTACTGGCGTTATCGCAGGCGGTTCAGTCCGCCCAGTTTTAGAGCTTGCAGGTGTTAAAGATATCCTCACCAAATCGCTAGGTTCGAACAACTCCTCAAACGTCGTAAGAGCTACGATGAAAGCTCTTAGTATGTTAAAACACTAACAAGGATAAAAGATGGGATTAGAAAATCTTAAAAAAGCCCCAGGCTCGACTCACGCTACTAAGCGCTTGGGTCGCGGTCAAGGAAGTGGCCTGGGTAAAACTGCGGGTCGCGGCGGTAAGGGTCAGACCGCGCGTACCGGCTCTCATGAAAAAAGAGGCTTCGAGGGCGGCCAGCAGCCGATTCAGCGAAGGCTTCCGAAGGTAGGTTTTACTTCTAAATTTGAAAAGCCTTACGTGATCAATGTCGATAAAATCGAAGCTATCAAAGATCTTAGCGAGATCACGATCGAAAGCATCAAATCCGTTCATAAAATTTCAAATTCCGTTAAAAAGATCAAGCTGATCGGCGTAGGCGCAAAAGCGCTCATTAGCAAGATCAAAGACGAGAACGTAAAGTCTAGCGGACAAAAATAATGAATAAATCGCTACGCAACAAAATTCTCATTACTTTGGGCTTTCTTTTTGCCTATAGGTTGCTAGCTTACGTGCCGGTTCCGGGAGTGGACGTTGAGGTTATAAAGCAATTTTTTCAAAACAATAGCAACAACGCTTTTGGAATGTTTAATATGTTTAGCGGTAACGCGGCGGAGCGATTCAGCGTTATCTCGCTAGGCATTATGCCTTATATTACCGCTTCGATCATTATGGAGCTGCTTGCCGCAACCTTTCCAAATTTAGGCAAACTCAAAAAAGAGCGCGACGGTATGCAGAAATATATGCAGATCATCCGATATGCTACAATCGCAATCGCTATGGTTCAATCCATCGGCGTTAGCATCGGCTTGCAGGGCATTCACGGACAGACCGGAGCGCCTGCGATAATGGCTGAAAATACCAACGAATTTGTTTTCATCTCGTGCATTTCGATGCTGGCAGGCACCATGCTTTTGATGTGGATCGGAGAGCAGATTACGCAACGCGGCGTCGGTAACGGCACCAGCCTTATTATCTTTGCAGGTATCGTAAGCGCCATACCTAGAGCGATCGGAAGTACTGTAAATTTAGTAAATACCGGCGAAATGAACGTTTTAAAGCTAATCGCGATCGTGCTAATTATCCTGGCTACTATCGGAGCGATTTTATATGTGGAGCTAGGTGAACGCAGAATTCCGGTATCGTTTTCGCGCAAGGTATTGATGGCGAATCAAAACAAGCGCATTATGAATTACGTGCCGATCAAGCTAAATTTAAGCGGCGTCATTCCGCCTATTTTTGCAAGCGCGATTTTGATGTTTCCGACTACAATTTTACAGGCAAGCACCAATCCGATCATCCAAAAGATCCACGATTTCCTAAGCCCTAGCAATTACTTCTTTAACTTTTTGACCTTTGTGTTGGTTATATTTTTTGCGTATTTTTATGCGTCAATCGCTTTTAATTCCAAGGACATTAGTGAAAATTTAAAGAAGCAGGGCGGATTTATCCCGGGTATTCGTCCGGGCGAGGGAACGGCGAGCTTTTTAAACGAAGTCGCCAGCCGTCTTACGTTTTGGGGTTCGATCTATCTCGGGCTAGTAACCGTCATTCCGTGGCTGCTCGTTAAATTTATGGGCGTGCCGTTTTATTTCGGCGGTACCAGCGTGCTGATCGTCGTCTCCGTCGCTCTTGATACGATGAGGCGCATTGAAGCGCAGATCTATATGAACAAATATCAGACCCTAAGCGCGGTCGGGCTATAAAAATGGCAATTTTGCTTAAAACAAAAAAAGATTTAGAAGGGCTGCGTGCAGCGAATAGGATCGTCGCGCAGGCCCTTGATTACGCAGCTTCTTTCATAAAGCCGGGTCTTAGCCTGCTCGAAGTCGATAAAAAGATCGACGATTTCATCACCTCCAAAGGCGCATATCCCGCTTTTAAGGGGCTATACGGCTTTCCAAACGCCGCTTGCCTCTCGCTAAACGAAGTCATCATCCACGGCATCCCAGACGAAACGATCTTGCAAGAGGGCGATATCTTAGGCGTCGATCTAGGCTCGAAGCTAAACGGATATTTCGGCGACAGCGCACGCACCCTGCCCGTCGGTAAAATTTCAAAAGCCGACGAAGATCTCATCGCATGCAGTAAGGATACGCTGGAGTTTGCCATCAAAACGATCAGGGTAGGGATGCACTTCAAAGAGCTAAGCTTCGAGATCGAGAAATTTATCCGTGCACGCGGCTTCGTGCCGCTGTATGGCTTCTGCGGTCACGGCATCGGCAAGCACCCGCACGAAGAGCCTGAGATCCCAAACTATCTAGAGGGCAACAATCCAAAATCGGGCCCCAAAATCAAAAACGGCATGGTTTTTTGCATCGAGCCGATGATCTGCCAAAAGGACGGCACGCCGGTCATCGCCGAGGATAAATGGAGCACGAGAAGCAAGGATGGGCTCCGCACTAGCCACTATGAGCACTGCATGGCGGTTTTCGACGGTAAGGTAGAAGTCCTAAGCCTCGCTTAGAATTTCCGCGCAAAAGCTGGCTCAGCTTAGTTAAAATTTTTTCGCTTTGCCGGTGCGAAATTTTGCCTGCGATCGGTCTTTGATAATTTTACATCGCTCGCGTCTTTGAATTTTACCTCAGCCGCTTCATGCATAAATTTTTGTCCGAAGACCTTTCAAAGCTTATCGCGACGGTTTGCGGTCTAGCCGCAAAATTTTAAAAAATATCGCGTCGTAGTCGCTTCATCTGCTCTAGCCTCGTAGCCGGCTTTATGAGGTATGCAAGCATTGTAAAACGCGCCATTTGCCGCGCATCTTATTAAAATTTTTGCCCGAGCGTTTTGACCGCGGCAATATTGCTTCGAAATTTCAATTAGCTAAATTTTTTGAAATTACGTTTTAATAATTTTATCCCGGAGCTTCTGTCTCATAACCTCACTCATAAATCCGCTTTACATAGAATTTCGCCTCAAAATTCCGCCGTCCAATTCTAACCCCCGCCCGTATCTTTAAAATTTAGCCGTAAAATTTGAAATGTAAAGGCGCGCAAGTAAGCAAGCTCAAAGCTTTAAGCGGCTAATATTGCGCCTTGATTTTAAAGCGAAAATGTGTCGCGCTACGCAGAGTGGGCGTCGTCGCGTCTCTTCGTACAAGGCAGGAAATAATAAAATGAGAGAAAAATTTTATGTAGCGCTAGCAAATATAGGCGGACTTATGGCGCGGACGAAAGCGGGTAGGCTTATAGCGCGCTTGCTTATGAAAATCGACCGCGGTTTTTTTGCTGCGCTGCGCGAGCGTCCCGTATGGAGGGTGTTTTGGCTTAGCACGGCGCTATGTCTGCTCGCATGCTGGGCTAAGATACATTATCAGATCAATGGGTATCATTTTTCGCATGTATTTAAAGGCTTTTCTGCGGTGCTCATCATAAATTTACTTATCTTTCACCTCTGCTATTTGCTTAGCGGGCGATTTTTTAAGCTCGTTTCGTTCGTGTTACTGGCGCTAATTGCGCTAATTGCGAGCGTGGCTTTATTTTTGATCGTAAATTTCGACTCAAGCTTCAACGTCGTGGCGATCGACGCGCTTGTGCATACCGATGCAGCAGAGACGCGCGAGTTTGTTTCGCAGTTTCTTAACCCTGCGACGATTTTGTATCTAGCGGTGCTGCTTGGCTGCATCTTTGTAGCGCTAAGAGCAGAGCGGAGAAAGAGGGAACAAACGCATAGCGGTCTAAGATTGCTGTTAGCGGCGCTTTATCTTATCTACGGGGCAATCTTTTGCGCGGATATCGCCATCAAAGCTTCCCAGGGCAAGCAGGGCTATATAAACAAGCTATCGCAATACGTCCCGCTGGAGTTTGCCTTTACGATAAAAGACTATCTGAGCGATAAAAATTTCATCACCGATATGCGTGAAGTGCAGCTCGGATACGATGAGGCCAAGCGCGCGAACGAAAGCGTTTTAAAAGGCAGCACAAATTCGGATCCGCAAAGCTCTGCTTTGGGCTCCGCGTCTGAAAATTCTAAGCCTGCATCAAGCGTCCAGGCGCAAAATTCCGGCGTAAATTTAAATTCTACGCCCGCCACGGGCGCTGAGCCGCAAAGCTGGGGCGAGACTTTAAATTCTACGCCGCAAAGCCCCGGCGCGATTTCAAATTCCAAAACCACTGACGCTACTACAAGCCCCGCCTCTCAAAAGTCTCGCGTCAAAAATATCATCCTAATAATCGGTGAGAGCTTGCAGCGCGGGCATATGTCGCTCTACGGCTACGGCGTTAAAAATACGCCGCTTTTAGAGAAACTCGAAGCAAGCGGTAATTTGATAAAATTTGGCGATACAATCTCGCCTTACGGCACGACTAATCAGGTGCTGATGCGGCTTTTAAATTTCAGCGATTACGAAAGCGAGCGCAAAAGGGCGTGGTTTCGCAACCTTAGCATCATTGATATGTTTAAGCTAAGTGGCTACCGCACCTTTTGGATCAGCAATCAAGAAGCCTTCGGTGCACATGCGTTAAGTGCTAAAAGCGCTGCCGATCGCGCGGACGGAGAAACCTTTCTCTCAAAAAGCAATCTTTATGAAACCGTCCGCATCAAGCCTGACGGAGTGCTGCTTCCGCTCATAAATCAGGCGAAAGCGGGGCAGAGCGAGCGAAATTTCTACGTGATCCATCTCATCGGCAGCCATATGGATTACAGCCTGCGCTATCCCGAGGGATTTGGCAAGTTTAGCGCGGCGGACGTAAAGGCAAAACTTACTTCCAAGCAGAAAGATGTCGTCGCGTATTACGACAACAGCGTGCTTTACAACGATTTTGTTATAAATGAAATTTTTAAAATTTTTTCGGGTGATGACAGCCTCATCGTCTATCTTAGCGATCACGGCGAAAATTTATACGAAAACGGGCGCCTCGGGCACGGCATGGAGAGCCGCTTTACTTACGAAATTCCGCTGATTTTCATAGCTTCGCGCGAGTTTTTGAGCGATCACGCTAAGCTATGGCAGAGGCTAGCTGCGGCAAAAGATAAACCTTTTATGAGCGATGATTTGGCACATCTGCTAGCAGATATCATCGGTGTCGCGCCACTTGAGTTTGACGAGCGCAAAAGCCCGATACGAGCGGATTTCAATGCTTCGCGCAAGCGAATTGCTAACGGAGTCGATTATGACGAGAAATTAAAGAATACGAAGGGCTACGAGTTCGAGTAACAGATGAGTTTTGCTTTTATTGCACTACAGGCCGCATGAACTAGAAATTGGCGCATCCCACCTTTTTGATCGGTTCATCAAATTCAGATTAGAATTTGCGCCACTCCGTATGGCTACGCCGATAACAAGGCGCGCAGCGTTTGTTAAATTTGAGATCAAATTTATGCACCGCGGCTAGCTCTCCTTCTTTACCTCATCCATATACGAGTAAATCGTGACTTTCTGAGTCCTAAGTGCCTTTGCGACGAGCTCCACCGCGCCTTTTACCTCAAAAATTCCTTTTTGCGCGAGGAATTTTACGATACGCTTTCGATCCTCTTTCTTCATCCCCTCCACATCCAGATCGTGCGTAGCCGATGCGATCAAGTCTTGGACGATATCAAGGATATTTTGCTGCAAATCGTTAGAGCTTTGTGTTTCTAAATTTACGCCGTTCTTTAAGCTCGCTTCATCTAATGCCGCGTTATCGCAGCCTCCGTCGGTAAAATTTGCGCCCTGCAACTCCTTGCTATCGAGCTTTGCATTCGGCAGAAGATTTTTTATTGCTTTGTATGCGGCCATGGCGCTTGAAGTATCTATATTTACGCACAGCGCGCCTACTACTTTGCCGTTTGCGGCGCGGATCAGAGAAGTCGAGGAGCGTATGAGCTTGCCGTTTTGCGCGGTGAAGTAGTAGTTTGCGGTGCAGTCGTTTTCAAAATTTTTGCTTAGCAACACGTCCTTTATCAGATGATTGAAGCTTTGGCCGATCCTCCTGCCCGTCACGTCGCCGAGGACAAAAACGACGGAGTTTTGCGGCGTGCTTATATCGTGGATGACCACCTCGCAATCGCCGATCGTATTTTTAATAAGGTGCGCGGTCGGTATAAAGGTCTGCAAAAGCTGATTCAATTTGAGTTCCTTAAATTCCATATAAAAAAATCTATAAATTTAAATTAAATTTTAAAATTTTTACAAATTTATAGAAATACTTATATATTTTTAATAAATTTAGAGTAAAATTATATAAAATTTTATATGCAAAGGAGCTTAAATGAAAGAAATTTATCCAAGCGGTTTCGCGCCGAAAAAGGCGCATTATGCGCCGGGTATCTTAGACGACGACGGTACGCTCTACGTCTCGGGGCAGCTAAGCGTGGATCCGCGCACGGGAGCCGCTCCAGAGGGTCTTGCTGCGCAGACCGCGCAGGCTCTAAGCAACGTCGCGGCAGTGCTGGCCGCCGCGGGCGCGGATAAAAACGACGTGCGGATGTGCCGCGTCTATACGCCGGGCGTCGAGAACTGGGATGTGATCGACGAGCAGTACGCGCTGTTTTTCGGCGCGCACAAGCCCGCTCGTGTCGTGGTGCCGACTACGGCTCTACACTTCGGCTGCCTCGTAGAGATCGAGGCTGTCGCAAAAATCGAAGAGAAAAAATAGGAGCGAAAATGAGCGATTTCATCTGCACGGGCTGCGGCAAGCACGCGCCCATCGATACTTTGCGCTATAAATGCGGCTGCGGCGGGCTGTATAAGCTAAACTCCGACGCGCCTAAATTTAACCCCGCGCTCGTAGATCAAAGCGAGTTTAGCATCTTTAGATACCGAAGATTTATGGGCATCGACACGGCTAAATTTAAAGAAATCTCTATGGGCGAGGGGCTCACGGCGAGCGTGAAATTCGGCGAAAATCTCTATCTCAAGCTCGATTACGCGATGCCTACGCTTTCGTTCAAAGATCGCGGCGCGGCAGTTTTGGTGCTGCACGCCAAAAATATCGGCGTGAAAAAGGTGCTACAAGACTCCAGCGGCAACGCAGGCAACGCCGTAGCGGCGTACTGCGCTCGCGCGGGTATCGAGTGTGAAATTTATGTCCCTAAAGCCACGTCGCCTAAAAAGATCGATATGATCAAAAGCCACGGCGCGCACGTCACGGTCTTTGACGGTAGCCGCGACGAGACGGCGGACGCGTGCCGCAAAAAGGCCGCGCAGGAGCAGATCTATTACGCCAATCACGTTTATAATCCGATCTTTTACGAAGGCACGAAGAGCTACATTTATGAGATCTACGAGCAGCTGGGCAGGGTGCCGCGCAATATCTTCATCCCCGTGGGCAACGGCACGCTGCTGCTGGGCGCTCAAGCGGCGCTAGGCGAGCTATATGAGGGCGGCCTTATCGAGGCGCTACCGAAAATTTTCATCGTTCAGGGCGAGCGTTGCGCTCCGCTTTTTGACGCCAAAGGTGCGGCGCGCGAGATAGAGCCGCAGCCGACGCTAGCGGAGGGCATCGCGATCGCAAGACCGATGCGCGCAGGCGAAATTCTTGGCTCTAGCTACGCTGGCGAGCGCGAGGTGATCTTGGCGAGCGAGAGCGACATACTGCCTGCCAGAGCGGCGCTTGCGCGCGGCGGATTTTACGTCGAGCACACGACCGCAGCTACCTATGCTGCGTATCTGCGCTACAAAGAAAGCCATGATCTGCAAGGAGATAGCATCGTCCCGCTTTGCGGCGCTGGGCTAAAGAGCGATCATTAAATTTAAGCGCTCGCCGCGGAATTTGCGCGACTAGCTGGCGTCGAGGAATTTTAAAATTTTGTAGCTTTAAATTTAGCGGATTTATGAGCCGATGTTTTAGCGGGATGTTTAAAATTTACGGCGCATAGGCTTTTAAATTTAAACTTATATCGAGGCGCTAAGACGAGTCTCTGTTTTGTTCGATGCGGTTATATGGGCGCATTTTTTATGAGCAACTTTGCTGCTAGCTGGATTTGTAAAATTTTATCTGTCGATAGCTGGACGGCTGCCATATAAATTTAAATCACGATCAAAATTTTATAAAAACTAATCTGCAATGTGCGGCGCTATCTACCCATTTCGTTTATAAAATTTAGCCATTTTTATCGCTCTTGGTGAGAGAGATTCTGTGTAGAGATTAAATTTTTGCGCGGTTATTTCGAGTTTTCTTTAGCGATGCGCGTAAATTTAAGCACAAATTCGCTTTTTGCCGCAGTATAGGCGTCGCGGTCAAACTCATAGCGCTTGCAAAGCTCTAATTTAAGCGCCTCATACCGCTCGGCAATATCCGCATTCGCTCGCAAAAAATCTCTAAAAAATATTTCGTCCGCATCGCCGAAATTTCGCAGATGCACGTGAAAAACGCGCTCGGCAAATCCCGCTTCGGTGTAGCCCTTATTTAGGCTGCAGCGGCTCTCGCTTTCGCTCATTAGCAGATAGCTCGCGTCTATCAGGCGCTGTTTGGCGGCGGCTATATCCGAGCACTCGATCAAAATATCTACGATCGGCTTCGCCCAGATCCCGCTTACCGCGGTGCTGCCGATATGGTGGATCTTGATCTCGCCATGATCTCGCAGCAGCCCGCGCAGAATTTCGCGCTCCTGTCTAAACCAAATGCCCCAGCGCGGATCGTGCGGCGCGAGACGTATCGGAAAGAGCCGCCACAGCTCCTGTAGGCTCATCGAAAGGAGTTTGTTGCTCATCTTAACTCCAAAGTATTGGGTGAAATTTGAATGAATGGCGGGTAGATAGGGATTCGAACCCTAGAAGGCTGACGCCTTACGCGCTTTCGAGGCGCGCTCCTTCGACCGCTCGGACATCTACCCGAATGAAAATGTAATTTAAGCCAAAAATGGCTTAATAACAGATTTAAAAATGAAATTCCGCGTGAAATTTCGCCTGATTTTGCGATCGGGGGTTGAAATTTAACGGCACAAATTTAGATTTCGTTTTAAATCCACGGCTTAAAGTGCGGCGCGCTTTGGGCAAAAATTTGCTTTCGTGCGTAGTTTTGGGCACGGAATTTTACCGCTTTATGGATGAAATTTTACGCAAAAGCTCATCGTCGCGGCGGCGAAAAATCACTCGCCGTTTATAAATTTTTATGCGCCGCCCTACAAAACCGAGATGAAAATTTTGATCTCGTCTCCGCCGTAAAACTCAAAATCCGTTCCAAACGCTCTTTTTAGTTCATCGGTCTCAAAAAAGCTCCAAATTTTGCTCCAAAACTTTGCTACGTTTTGCGGCTCATTTGGGAATCTAAAAACGGCGTATTTGCCGCTTTTGATCTCCAAGGCTTCGCCGCCGCGGGGCGCTTTGGTGCCGATAAAGATATCGTAAAGCCCGTCGACGCCGTCTTCGTAATCGTAATAGACGCCGTAAATCTCGCTCTGCCCGTCATAACACTCTTTCATAAATTTCGCCCACAGCGCGGGAATTTTGCCGCTCTCGCCTAGTTCGTCCGCGTTTTTCGTGCGGGCTTTTAATCCGTAAATTTTAAATCTGTCTAAATACGAAATTTTGATTTTTTCGCTCAAATTTTACCCTTTCCGCTACTGCTCTAAAAGCTCCCTTGCTTCTTTTGCGATCGCGACGTCGGTGAAGCCGAAAAGCTTAAACAGCTCGTTTGCGTTGCCGCTTTCGCCAAAGCTTTGCATGCCGTGTACCGCGTCTGCAAATTTATACCACTCAAGCGCGCTTGCGGCTTCGACGGCTAAAATTTTAGTCTGCGCCTGCAGGATTTGCGCCAGATAGTCAGCGTCCTGCTCGCACAAAAGCTCGAAGCACGGCGCGCTTACGACGTTTGCGCCGATGCCTTGCTCTTGCAGGATTGCCGCCGCTTTTAAGCAGAGCGAAACCTCGCTGCCGCTTGCGATGAGCGTGATTTGCGCCTCTTTGCTCTGCCTTAGCAGATACGCGCCGTTTTGCACGTCGCCCAAAACCGCCTTAGGTAGCGGCTCAAGCCCTTGACGCGAGCAGACGAACGCCGCAGGGGCATTCAGAGTAAGCGCCGTACGCCAGCACTTTACGTTTTCGTTGCCGTCTGCGGGGCGGAAGGTGTAGAAGCCAGGCATTGCACGGAAGGTGCTAAGCTGCTCGATAGGCTCGTGCGTAGGTCCATCCTCGCCCACGCCGATGCTGTCGTGCGTGAAGACGAAATAGTGGCGCAAACCCATCAGCGCCGCAAGTCTAGCGCCCGTTTTGAGATAGTCGCTGAAGATAAAAAACGTCGCGCTAAATGGGATAAAAAGCCCGTATCTCGCAAAGGCGTTACCGATCGCCGCCATCGCGTGTTCGCGGATGCCGAAGTGTAAATTTTTGCCGCACGGAAAGTCGCCGCCGCCTTTTAGCTCGGTCTTATTCGACGCCGCCAAATCGGCGCTTCCGCCCAAAAAGCCGGGCACCGCGTTTGCGATGGCGTTTAAAATTTTACCGTTGCTATCGCGCGTGGCGACCTTAAGCCCGCTAAAATCGGGAAATTCTATCTTACTAAAATCGGGATTTAAAAGCTCGTTTAGAAGCGCTCTTTTTTCATCGCTTAGCTTCGCGAGCTTCTCCTTCCAAAGCCGCTCTTCCAAATCGCCCTTCTCGACTGCAGTGCGCGTTTCAAAAAGCACGTCCTCGCTTACGACGAAGCTTTGAGCGGGATCAAAGCCCAGGCTTTGCTTAGCGCGCGCAAGCAGCTCCTCTCCAAGCGGCGCGCCGTGCGTCTTGGCCGTGCCCTCAAGCTCTAGCGCGCCCTTGCCGATCGTGGTGTTTGCGATGATGAGGTAGGGTTTGGTTTTGTTTTTTACCTCGTCAAGGACAAATTCTATCTGATCGAAATTATGCCCGTCGATGCGCGCGACCTCAAAGCCCTGCGCTTCAAATCTCACCTTCACATCCTCAAACCACGCGATATCGGTGCTGCCGTCGATCGTGATGCCGTTAGAATCATAAATTATCGTAAGATTATCGAGGTTGTGTCTGCCTGCAAGCGCGCACGCCTCGTAGCTGATGCCCTCCTGCAGATCGCCGTCGCCGCAGAAGCAATAGACGCGGTGATCGATGATCTCGCTTCCTTCCTCGTTTAGCAGATGCGCGGCGTATTTCGCGGCCATCGCAAATCCGACCGCGTTTGCGACGCCTTGCCCGAGCGGTCCGGTAGCGATCTCTACGCCCGGGGTGGTGATCTCCGGGTGGCCGGGGGTTTTGGAGTGCAGGCGCCTGAAACTTTTGAGATCGTCCATACTCAAATCGTATCCGCTAAGATAGAGGTAGCTATACACGAGCGCGCTTGCGTGCCCGCCCGAGAATACGACGCGGTCGCGGTTCAGCCACGCGGGATTTTTGGGATTGTGGCGTACCTTGCTCATAAAGACGCTCATTACGTCGCTTAGCCCCATCGGCGTGCCGGGATGGCCTGAGTTGGCGCTTTGGATCATATCCGCGCTTAGAAATTTGATCGTGTTTGAAATTTTACTTAGCTGCTCGCTCGACATTTTTCATCCTTTCAGGTATTTTTCTATCAAATTTAAAACCAAATCGCGCAGGCTCGCATCATAGCCGCTCATCGCGCCGCTTACCTCGTCTATTAGACGCTGCTTGTAGCTTCTAGCGCCCGCAAGTCCGAGTAAATTTACGAAGGAATTTTTCGCGCCGTCCGCTCCTACGGGCTTGCCTGCGCTTGCTTCGTCGCCTGTGGCGTCGATGATGTCATCCTCGATCTGAAATATAAGCCCTAGCTTCAGACCGATCTTATAAAGCTCATGCGCGAGCTCGTCCTTTAGCCCGCCGATTATGGCGCCTAGCTCAAACGCTGCGGCGATGAGTGCGCCCGTTTTGTGTAGATGCAAAAACTCAAGTTCGTTTTGCTTTAACGGGCTGTTTTCAAAACGGCAATCGATCGCCTGACCCAGCACCATGCCGCTGCTGCCTGCGTTTCGCGCTAGAGTTTTAATGCATTTTATCTTGATTTCGTCGCTTAGGTTCGCGCTCGCGGCGATCAAAAACGCGTCTGTATTTAGTGCGTCGCCCACCAAAATCGCCGTGACCTCGTCGTATTTTTTATGCAGGCTCGGCCGTCCACGGCGCAGATCCGCATCGTCCATCGCGGGCAGATCGTCGTGGATAAGCGAGTAGGTGTGGATCATCTCAAGCGCCATCGCGATCGCCAGCGCGCCCTCAAAGCGCTGCTCATCCACCGCCGAGACGACGCCTAGTAGCAGCTGCGCGCGAAAGTGCTTGCCGCCCGCTTGCAGCATGTAATTGAGCGCCTCCTCAAAGTACGGATGAAAGCTCGGCGCCTTCAGCTCGTTGTGCTTCAAGTAGTCTTTAAATTTTTCGAAAATATCCATCGATCCTACCTTGCGGTTTTGATTTGCTCTGCTTGGGCGCACCCTTAACGAATGCAAATTCGCGCCCTTCGAATGCCTTTTCGTCGCGCAGCTTAGACTTTGCTGTCGCGAGCCGTTTGTTCGTCGCGTAGAAGCAATCATACCGCTTAAAATTTTAAATTTTAATTTCCCTAGCTTTACGCAGTGCGCGAGGCGAAGGATGCTCCGCTTTTTTGAGCCGCATCTTACGCTCATTTACTTGCGGATACCGCACAACGGCTCGCCTTGCTTTGCATTTAAGCCGTGCGGGCTAAATTTTACTTTACGCCGCAGCGTAGCAGCCTGCCGAAATTTTAGAATTTACCCTCGTGCCGCCCGTTAAATTTGACTGATTTGCTAAGGTTAAAATTTAATAACCTAGCGTCAAATCAAACAAGTTTCACTTTATGTAAGCTACACCGCCACAAAAATCTAAATTTAACTTGTCGCCTTATAAAATAGGGCTTCATTTAGTTCGCTACAGAAGCCGCTCGCTCCGTAAAATCCAAACCGCTCGCCAGGCGGGAAGTAGTCGCCCTCTCTAAAAAGCCTATTTTCACCATTTTTGAACTACGCTTAGCCCTTATTGCCAAGCAGATCACCCAATCCGCCGAGCCCTCCTAGCATGGATGCTGCAGCGCCTTTCTTTTCATTTTCGACGAGTTTTATCGCGTCGCTTATCGCCGAGATTAGTAGGATCTGCAGGCTTTCCCTGTCGCTAAAAAGGCTGTCGTCGATGCTTAGATCGAGTACCTCGCCCGCGCCGTTTAGCCTGATGGCGACCATGCCCGCGCCCGATTTTACGGTAAATTCCTTGCGCGCATTCTCCTCCTCGATCTGCTTAGCCTTGGCCTGCATCTGATCGAGCATCTGCCCCATTTTCGAAAAATCCATTCCTTCGAACATCAAAAATCCTTTAAATTTTGGCTATTTTAGCAAATTTAAGCTAAATTTAGCGTTTGACTTGGCGCGCGAGTTTTGTTCTCAGATTTGATTTTGCAGCGGGCGCGCGTAGCCAAAAAGCGGCTTAAAATTTAGCTTGGGCGGGTAAAATTTAAACAAGAGGCGCCGTTAAAGCTCGGCGATAAAATTCATTTTAAAAGGAACAAAACGGGCGATTGGGGCTATAAGGCGTACGAAAACGACGAGGCGGCGGATTGGTTTGCTAGATTTTGGGAAAGCAAAAATTTCGACTTGCTGCAAAGCACGGCAGCAGAGTTTGATCCGAAAAATGAAAACTACGATGAAATCAGGGCAGTCGCATATATTTTAGAGCGTTTCGGTTCGCCGTATGCGTGTCCGTCGGATTTTTTAGATAAATTGCAACCGACCATCCGGAAAGTCGTTGCGAT
>NZ_CALKTL010000125.1 GCF_937997405.1 uncultured Campylobacter sp.
AAGGAGCATCAATGAAATTAACACTTTCAAGTCGCGTAAGCAAGCTCGGTGAAAGCCTAACAATCGCAATCAGCACTAAAGCCAAACAGATGAAAGCTCATGGGCAAGACGTCGTGATCCTAAGCGCGGGCGAGCCTGATTTCGATACCGCAGAAGTCGCCAAAAAGGCGGTCATCGAGGCGATGGCTAAGGGCTGCGGCAAATACACGCCGATCTGCGGCACGCCTGAAATTTTAAATTTAATCGCGCAAAAGCTAAAGCGCGACAACGGCCTAAACTACAGACCCGATCAGATCATCACCAACGTAGGCGCCAAACACTCGCTATTTAACGCCTTTAACTGCATCTTAAACGAAGGCGATGAGGTTATAATACCGGCGCCTTATTGGGTCACCTACCCCGAAATTGTAAAATTTTGCGGCAGCAAGCCCGTCATCGTAGCCACCAAGGCGGAAAACCGATACAAAATCACCGCCTCGCAGCTCAAAGCCGCGATCACGCCGCGCACGAAGGCGCTGTGCCTTTTCAACCCGAGCAACCCCGCAGGCGCCGTATATTCGCGCCAGGAGCTACAAGAGCTTGCGGAAGTGCTAAAGGACACGGACGTTTTGGTAATTGCCGATGAAATTTACGAAAAAATCGTCTTCGGCAAGAGCTTCATAGCCGCAGCAAGCATCAGCGAGGATATGTTTAGGCGCACCGTGACGATCAACGGGCTAAGCAAATGCGGCGCGATGCCTGGCTGGCGCTTCGGCTACACCGCCTGTGCGATCGATGAGCTAAATAAGGCTATGATCAGCCTACAAAGTCAAAGCGTCAGCAACGTAGCAAGCATCGTCCAGGCAGGCGCTATGCCGGTGCTGCGCGGCGAGGCGGACGATTTTATCGAGGAGATGAGGCGCGAATACGAGCGCAGGCGCGATTTTGGCACGGACGCGATAGGCGCGATCCCAGGGCTTAGTGTCGTAAAACCTGACGGCGCATTTTATTTCTTCATAGATTGCTCTCAGGTAGAACCTGATAGTATGAAATTCTGCATGCAACTGCTAGATAAAGGGCTCGTAGCCACGGTGCCAGGAAGCGGATTTGGCATGGATGGGCACTTCCGTATAAGCTTTGCGTGCTCTATGGAAAATCTAAAACGCGGCTTTGAGCGCATAGAAAAATTCGTAAAAAATTACCACAGATAGGCACGCTAGCGAAATTTTGATCTAAATTTGTCGTAGCTTAGCAGCAAAATTTTTACATAAAATTTAATGCGGCTTAGCGGCAAATTTAGTGTGGCACAGCGAGTTCGGTGCGAGATTAAAGCAAATCAGGTGCGATGCAGCACGGAATTTAACTCAAATTCCGCCCATCACAGCACGATACGGCTCGGCTTAGCTCAGATAGCGCGGTAGTTTAGTGCGGCTAAAATTAACGTTTTTTCCGAGGCGTTTAAGTTCATTCCATGCTGTTTTATCCAAGAGTATTTAAATTTCGCCGTTTAATTCAAAATTATAACTATCGTGAGCTTGGCTATAAAGGCTAATTTGCCCTTGCTCTACTTAAGAACGATTAAATTTCGAGCCGTTTTATTCAAAAACATTAAAATTTCATACTTACCGATGCTACTTCGATTTCCCCAATTACTTTACGTTTTACTCAAGAACGTTAAAATCTCATATTGCCGCATCACGGCGCCTGTCGCGCGAAATTTTATCTCGGCGGCGATATTTCTAGCGCGGATATGGTTCTCGGCGCGGCACGCAAGCAGATCCGACTGCTAAAGCCCAAATCCGCTTAAATTTAAAATTCCAAGCTTGTTTGGGTTAAATTTCAAACCTAGCGCCCGTTTAAGGCGCGTGCAGGGCGAGCATAAATACGCGCGCCGTCTAAACGGCGCATAGACGAGACGATCCGCCCCTCCTGTCGCGCCAGTAGACCTAGATAATTTCAAATGCGGCGGCAATCCTGTTGCGATGCACCGCGACATGCTTTTGCAAATCTCGCGCTGAAATACTAATTTGCGACTTGTATTTCGACGGCATGCCGCGACACGTTTTTGCAAACGGCTCGTTTGTGGCGGAGTAGCAGGGGCGGCACGGATCAAATATACCGCGGTCGCGAATGAGCGAAATTACCCGCCTAAATTTTATCCGTTCGTTTCCCGCGAGCGCTTGCATGTACTCCGCATTTTATACGCGGCGCGATGCCGCATCCGTGACACAAAAAAATACATAGGCGCACAAATGAAGCGATCCGTGCGCGCGATAAAAAATACATAGGCGCAGCAAGCGTGCCGAGCGGTGCACGAAACGAGCCGCAAAAGTGGAGGCACCCTTAAATTTACACTCTCGCAAACTTTCAAAAATCGGCTTTTTTAAAATTTCCCCTGCGCGCAGATCGCAAAAATCAGCTTTTTAAAATTTTTTCGCCCGCTCAAATTTTAAAATCGGTCCTTTAAAATTCTCCTCTGTGCGAGCTCTCGGAATTTCTCCTTTTTTTGAAATTTTAACGCACATTTAACTAAAAAATTCAATAATTTCAAATGTATATTTTTACTTTTTAAAGGAGAACATATGAGAAAAACCGCCCTTGTTTTAGCGCTTCCGCTCTTTTTTACGCCCGTTTTAGGTTTTGATGTAGCCAAACTCAACGCCAAAAAAGCCGTGCCGTACGAGCAAAAGACGCAGGAGTTTAGGCTGCCCGTAGGCATCGACGAAAACGGCGTCATAGACGAGGCGAAGCTCGGCGACTCGCCTTATGCAAAGACCGTCATCTACGGCGCGAAGCTCATCAACGAGACGACGAGGTATCTCGGACCGCAGGCAAAGGACGAAAAAATGCGCTTTGCGGGCAACAACCTCTCCTGTTCGAGCTGTCATACGAGCGGCGGCGTCGTGCCCGATCAAAGCCCGTTCGTGGGTATCTACGCGAGATTTCCGCAGTATGTCGCGAGATCGGATCAGCTAGTCACGCTGCAAGACCGCATAAACGGCTGTTTTCAGCGCTCGATGGCGGGCAAAGCGATCCCTACGAACTCCAAAGAGATGCGCGCGATAATCGCCTACATGCACTGGCTCTCCGCAGGATATGAGGTCGGCGCAAAGGTAAAAGGCCAGGGGCTGCCGAAGGCGCAGTTTTTAGACCGCGCGGCGGATCCTAAAAAAGGAGGCGAAATTTACGCCGCAAAATGCGCCGCCTGCCACGGCGAAAACGGCGAAGGGATAAAAAACGAGGGGTTTGCTCAAAGCGGCGATTACTACACATTTCCCGCGCTTTGGGGCGATGACAGCTACAATACGGGCGCCGGTATGTATAGGCTCATCGAAGGAGCGAGGTATGTCAAAGCCACTATGCCTAAAGGAGACACCTCGCTAAGCTGGGAGGAAGCTTTCGACGTGACGGCGTATATAAACTCAAAACCGCGCAAGATCAAACCCGATAGGAAGAAAGATTTCCCCGACCTAGACGTCAAGCAGATGGATATGGACGTGGGGCCCTACAACGACGGATTTGACGAGAACGATCACCGCTTCGGCCCGTACAAGCGCATGATCAAAAAATAAAATCAAACGCCGTCCTTGCGGCGGCGGAATTTTGACGTAAATTTAATGCGGCTCGGTTGTGGAATTTAGAGCAGATCTAACGCTATGGATGCGGATTTCAAAGCAAATTTACGCTATGCGGTATAACTTGAAATTTACTGTAAATTTGCGCTATGTAATATGGCTCAGCGCGAGATTTAAATACAAATTTTGTGCATATTATTTCCCGCGCGCCCTACTCGCCGCTTTTGCCCGCTTTTATCATCTTTATAAATTCCTTTGCGAGCTTGGATGGTTTTTTATACACGACCGAAAACGACACGTCCAAAAGCGGCTCATCCGCGACGTCAAAGAGCGTGATGTAGTCCTTTTGCGTCTCAAAAATGTACCGCGCGAAGCTGAAGCTGACGCAAAGCCCCGCCGCGACCATCGCGTTAGCCACGTACAGATAGGAGGTGTCGCAGAAAATTTGAGGCGTAAAGCCGGCGTTTTCAAATATCTTTTTAAAGTTCGATTCGCTTTTTAAAATTTTACTGCTGATTGCAAATTTATCGGATTTGAACTCGCTAAGTACGATCTTGGGGTATTTCTCGGTAGAATTTATACTCGCTCGCGAAACGGCGGGATGGGAGGAGCAGACGCTTAGAAGCAGCCTGCGCTTTTTTATAAACTCGCACTCAAGCCCCTCCGCAGAAAGCTCGCCGAAATGCGAGGCATAGACGATGTCAAGCTCGCCGCTTTTTAGCATCTCGATGAGCGCGGGCTCGGAGTGAGCGTGCACGATCCTAATATCGGCTTTGGAAAACCTGCTGTAAAACATCGCGATGATCTTTTCGATAAATTTAAAGCTGGTCGAGGTCGCGCCGATTACGAGCTTGCCCGTCTTAATCGACGAAAGCCCGCGGATTTCGTTATTTAGCTCCTTATTGAGCCTAAGCATATTTTTCGCTCTGGCGATGTAAATTTCGCCCGCGTATGTAAGCTCAAGCCCGTTTTTTCTATCGAAAATTTCGATCCCAAGCTCTTTTTCTAAAAGCATAATGCTCTTAGAAAGCGACGGCTGGGCGATTCCAAGCTCGCTCGCCGCTTTTGTAAAGCTTTTAAGCTCCGAAATTTTTACCGCAAATTCCATATGTCGCAGGCTCATTTTTTGCCCCTTCGGTTGAAATTTTATAGCTTTTAGCTATTAAATTATATACTAAATAACATTTGACTTACATAAAGATTTAATATAAAATTACGACATTAATCTTTAAGGTTAAAAAATCTCTAAGTAAAGGGGCAAAATATGCAGAGACGCGACATACTGAAAATGGGTATGGTAGGAGCCGGTGCACTCGCACTTAGCGCGGTGAATGCACAAGCAAGCGCAGTGGACGCAAAGGACGTCAAATTTGACGAGGAGTGGGATGTAATCATCATCGGTAGCGGCTTTGCGGGGCTTGCGGCGGGCTTAAAAGCAGCCGAGAAAGGCAACAAAGTCTTGATCCTCGAAAAGATGGGCCGTATCGGTGGAAACTCAGTCATCAACGGCGGCGGTATGAGCGTGCCGATGAACCCTGTGCAGGAAAAAACTGGTGTTAAAGACAGCAAAGAGCTATTTATGAACGACTGCCTAAAGGCGGGCCTTGGCATCAACCACCCAGAGCTTTTAAGCACCCTAGCCGATCGCGGCTTGGACGCGTTTAAATTTCTCGTCGATAGCGGCGTGCAATTTAAGATGGATCACTGCGCGCACTTCGGCGGACACAGCGTCGCGCGCTCGATGCTAACGACGAATGATAGCGGCTCTGGCTACATCCAGCCGATGCTTGAAAAATTTGAAGCGCTAAAAGATAAGGGCTGCGAGCTTCGCCGCCGCACGAAATTTGATGATTTTGTAATGGACGGCGAGCGAGTAGCAGGCGTCGTAATCCGCGAGGAGTATAAATTTGATCCGAATCTTTACAGCGACGATCTTGAAAACACGAGCGGCACAAAAAAGACGCTCAAAGCCAAAAAAGGCGTAGTACTCGCAGCGGGCGGCTTTTGCCGCGATAAAATTTATCGCAAGCTTCAAGACCCGCGTATTCCAGATGATGTCGATAGCACAAATCACGCTGGAGCTACCGCAGGCGTGCTACTAAAAGCCTTTGAAATCGGCGCATATCCGGTGCAGGTCGATTGGATCCAGTTCGGTCCGTGGGCGAGCCCCGATGAGAAGGGCTTCGGTACCGCTCCGATTCTAACTCAGCAAGGCACCTTTAAATACGGTATCGCCGTGGATGTTCGCAACGGCAAACGCTTTATGAACGAGCTTGCAGACCGCAAGACCCGCGCGGACGCGGAGTTTAAAATTTTACGCGAGGATCCAAAAGCCTATCCGATAACCTTCGCCGATACCAAAATGGCGTTTAAAGACCTAAGCGAAGAGGTTATTTCTAAAGGCATGGCAAGCGGAAAGCTAGTGGGCGAATGCGCTACGCTCGACGATATCGCCAAAAAATACGGCGTACCTGCAGATGCCTTAAAAGAGAGCGTCAAAAAATACAACGAAGGCGTTAAAGCTAAAAAAGACGAGTTCGGCAAACAAGAAAGCGCACTTAGCGAGATCAACGAAGCGGGACCTTTCTACGTCATCCGCCTCTCGCCGAAGCCTCACCACACTATGGGCGGCCTAAAAATCAATACCAAAGCCGAGGTCTTATCATCTAAAACCAATAAGCCGATCCCTGGGCTTTGGGCTGCGGGCGAGATCACCGGCGGTACGCACGGCGCGAGCAGACTCGGTACGGTTGCGATAACCGACTGCATAGTTTTCGGAATGATCGCTGGCGAGCAGATCGCCTAATTTGGTCTGAGCGCAAGCTCTTTAAAGCCTTGCCGGTAGCGAAAGCGGGCCCGGCAAGGCACTTCTACAAAAGGTTGCAAATGAAAAATTTCAGTTTTACGGCGCTGTTTCTGTGCTGTATCATCGCGACTTTGTTCGGCGCGCCGAGCGCTAATGACGCCAACGCCACGAACATAGTCGTTTCAGATGAGCTTCGGGCAAAATACAAAATCAAACCTCATCACGAGCATTTGTCGTTTGACTGCGTCGATTGCCACATAAATCAAGGAAGCGATCCGTCTAAATTTAAAAGCATCGGCGATAAAGGCTGTATCAGCTGCCACGGCGACAAAAAGCAGCTCGCTTTGAGGCTTAAATTTATGGATACGCTCAAGGCCAATCCGCACAACTCCGTCCACGACGGTCCTACGCTATACTGCGACGAATGCCACAACGAGCACAAGGCATCTACGAATATGTGTACCGAATGCCACGAGCACGAAGTGCCGCAATGGATGGGGGTAACACCATGAGAATTTCTAAAAAATTACTAGCACTTATCATCTTAATAAGCGGCATTATAGGGTTTTTCGTCGTCGTGCCGGTGCATTACGCGCTTGAAAAAACAAGCACCGATAAATTTTGCGACGTCTGCCACGAGATGGATCCGATGGTGATCGCCTATCAAGACGACGTCCACTCGGGCAAGGGCAAAACGGGCGTCAAAGCTAAGTGCGTCGACTGCCACCTACCGCACGATAATATCGTAAAATACGTCTATCAAAAGGCCAAAAACGGTGTGCTGGAGGGCTACTCGCACTTCTTTGACGAGCCTGAAAAATTTGATTGGAACAAAAGGCGCGAAAACCGCGAACACTATGTGTTTGACAACGGCTGCACGAGCTGCCACGCCACCGTGATCGACAGCAAAATCACCTCCGAGCAGGCGCAGCGCATGCACGCGCACTACAAAAAGCTCCTAGGCACCGAGCGCGAGCTTAAATGCGCGAGCTGTCACGTAAGCGCGGGCCACGGCATCGGGCTTCGCAACTACCTAGAGTACTGGCGACCGACGTATAAAATTTACGAAAAGAAGATGATGCAGGAAAAGATCAAAGCAAAGAAGGAATTTTTCGGCGACGAGTACAAACCGAGCGCCGAAGAGCAGGCCTTTATGGACGCTCAAAGCACGAAAAAATAACGTGCTTTGGGTTTATAAGCGTTTCAATTCACGCTCCGCCGCGGGTTAAATTTAAAGCTCAAATTTAGGGCTTAATTTGATCCGCGGTGAGTTAAATTTAGCGAAGTTAAATTTAACTCGCTTTTATTCGCTTGATCTGACAAGTAAAATTTTATCCTTTCCCATCTTTTTTCGCTTTCGGATGAGCTTTAAAATTTATCCAAATTTAAAATTTCATCGAAAGAAGCCGTGCAAAAATCATCGCTTTTTTTGATATTAGCGCCGTATACTAGGGCGCAGTCAATGCCCGCTATATTAAGGACTTAAAGACAAACATCAGTTTGCCGATGTCAGATATACAGTGTGCTTATTCTACGAAATGCTGCTGAAATTTTACTAGATTAAATAGCTGCGTTAAATTTAATAGCGAGGCTTTGAAATTTTAAAATTTAGCGGATCGGATCGGCAAATTTAAAATTTCATCTCTCTAAGTTTCGCCGAATCTATCATTTAAATTTATCGTCTAAATTTAGCCCTTGCTGCATTAAATTTAAGAGTCCGTGTAAATTTAGAGAGTTTAGATTAAAGCATTTAACAAGAAAGGGCTCGCTTGATAATGCAGATGAGAAAGAGTAAATTTTTCGGGTTTAACGCCCTTTTTTGCGTCATATATGAGGCAGAATAATACGGATAAGAAAGAGCGGAAAATACTCCGCTCTTTAAAGCTTTAGTTGGCGCTTAGATCAAATTTATACGAAGCTTGCAACCATATCTCGTTCTCGTCAAACTTTCTATTTACGCCGCTAGCGTAGTGGTCGCTTCTCTCAAGCGCAGTGTAGGTTACGCCCAAGCTTAGCCCCTTAACGGCCTTAGGAGCGTAGTTTGCCGTTACCGCCCAGCCCTCTACGTCCATGCTGGTGCCGACCTTTTGGCCCGCAGCCCCGCTAGCATTGATATTATTCGTGCCGCTTACTCTGTCTTGATCGCCTTTTACGTAGTGCAGCGCGGTTTTGAAGCCGTTCAAGCCAATAGCGCCGAAGTCGTAATCAAGCACGATCTTGTGCGTATCCATACCCGCATATCCTGTGAAGACGAACGGACCTCTAATAGGTAGAGCGGTGTATGATCCAGGGCCGTTGCCGACACCCAAAATAACGGCACCATCATCGCTAACGGTCGTATAGGCATACGATAGGCCGAATCCGAAAAACTCGCTAACCGATACTCTTGCGCCGAACATATCGCCGTCAAGCCTTCTTGGCTCCAGCCCTCCGTCCACGCGCGAGCCTTTGTAATTAAGATCAAATCCCAGCTTTAAAATCTCGCCTACGGGCACTTTTACATTTGCCTCGGCAAGATATAAGCTAACGTCGCCGTCCTTTAACGCGTTAGCGGGTTTTACGTCCGTTACCGCTGCGTAAGCGCCGGTTAAAGTAGTATAAGGCAAGGATTTATTTTGAACATATGCAGAGAAGATATTTTCAAATTTTACGGCGACTGGACCGGTCATATTACCCAGAATCACCCTATCTTTAAACAAAGGAGCCTTTCCTTCGCCAGCCGGAGCGCCCATGGCGGTTTTACTCCTTCCTTGGAATTTATAAAACCATCCGCCCCACAATGTAGTATCGGGGATATCTTTATTGGATATCGCCACGCCCTCGAAAGCCTCTTTAAACGCCCTCGTATAGTTGCCAGCAACGAGCGGAGTCACGACATATTGTCTACCCGCCTTTATATCGGTATTTCCTATGCCGTATCCTAGGTATAATTCCGATAATACCGCACCTTTAGTATACCACTCCTTATCGTAGGCGATCTTATTGCTTGAGCCTACGTGATACGGCATCAACCAGCCCTGTCCGGTAAGCCCTATTCTAAAGCCGTAAAGAGGATCAGTAACGTATCCGAGCTCAAGACCCACGCCGAATGCCTCATAGTCGTTATCGCCCGTAGCGGCTTCGCCTCTATTGTCTACGGTTTTATTGGCATAAGTTGTCTTTACCGTTACGCCAAGCTTACCGTTAGTAATCGCATCGGCTACGCTCTCCGCCGCGCTTAGAGAGGATACAGCGAATGCGCAAACTGCCGCAGCTAAACTTAGTTTGATGAGTTTCATTCGAAATCTCCTTTCATAAAGATTTACAAATATTTATAAAATGAATTATATCAAACAATCTCGCTGTTTGCGATAAAAAAGGGGGAAATTTAAAATAAAATTACGCAACTTTGTAAAGATTAAATTAATGAATAGTGAAATTTATCGCCCGATTTATGATTTTATGCTTTGGCGAATATTTTCGGCTTGCGCCCCGACCTCAACTAGCGGATAAAAGCGATCGAAACCTCAAAATTTTCAAAACGCCAAACCGAGCCGCCGAATAAAATTTTTACCGAAATCAAAGGGTGAAATTCCGCCGCTTTTAAATTTTAAAATTTAAAAGCGCGGTGAAGCTTGCGAGCTGAAATTTCTTTTTAAATTTAAAAGCGCGGCTCCATAGATTTATACAGCCTATGCAGCCGCGCGGAATTTTGCTAGCCGATCGAAGCTCTAAATTTAGATAATCTACAGAGCCTTTACGATCAGCTCGTTTACGTTTTTGATAAACTCGCTCGGATTTTCCAGCTCCTGCCCCTCGCTAAGGCGCGCCAGATCGTAGATTATCTCGGCTACTTGCGGCAGCATCAGCTTATCGGCCTGCAGCTTTTTGATGATCTCGTGATCTGCATTGATCTCCAAAATCGGCTTTATTGGCGGCAGATTGCGGTTTCCCATCTGTTTAAGCAGCTGCTGCGTCGCAAAATCGGGATCGTTCTCGTCAAAAACAAGACAGGAAAGCGAGCCGCTTAGACGCGATGAAATTTTAACGTCCTTGACGCGTTCGCCTAAAATTTCTTTGATCTTTGCGGCGATCTCTTTGGCTTGCGGCGTCGCGGCGTCGTCGCTTGTGGCCTCCTGTTTGATCGAAGTCGCGTTTTTAACCGGCGTCTTATCAAACTCAAAAACGCCAGGCATCACGATCGTATCGATCTCATCGTCGCAGAGCAGCACCTCCGTGCCCTCGGCGTTAAATTTCTCGATCAGAGGCGAGCTTTTAAGCATCGCGGCGCTGTTTCCCGCGATATAATAGATCTCTTTTTGATCCTCTTTCATTTTTTCCTTATACTCGCTAAACGTGATGAGGCCGTCTCGCAGGTTCGATTTGAAAAGACAAAGCTTTAAAATTTCCTCTTTGTTTGCGCCGAAGCCGTAAAGCCCCTCTTTCAAAACCTTGCCGAATAATTCGTAAAATTTTATGTATTTTTCGCGATCGTTCTGCAAAAGCTTCTGCAGTTCGGATAGAATTTTTTTCACGCTCTGTTCGCGGACGTAAGCTAGAATTCGATTTTCTTGTAAAATTTCGCGGCTTACGTTTAGCGGCAGATCCTCGACGTCCATTATGCCGCGCACGAAGCGTAGGTAGCTAGGCAGCAGCTCTTTGGCGTCGTCGGTGATGAAAACGCGCTTGACGTAGAGCTTCACGCCGCTTTGATAATCGACGCGGTATAGATCGAAGGGCTCGCTGCTCGGCACGTAAAAAAGCGTCGTGTATTCGTGCGTGCCCTCGGCCTTGGTGTGGATATAAAACAGCGGATCGCCGCTATCGTGGCTGATCTGCTTGTAAAATTCATTGTAATCGCTCGGCTTTAGGCTGCTTTTTGGCAGCTGCCAAAGCGCACTAGCGCGGTTGATCTGGACGTTTTTAACTTCGCTATGCCCCTGCTCGCCCTCTTTTTGCGCAGGCACGTATTCTTCCTTATCCATAAAGATCGGATAAGGGATGTGGTTTGAGTATTTTTTGATGATGCCTTCGAGCCTGTAGCCGTCCAGAAACTCCTCATCTTTCATGTGCAGAATTATCGTCGTGCCGAAGCTCTCTTTTTGCGCCTTTTCGATCGCGTAGTTGCTCGCGTCGCTGCTCCATTTATAGCCGTCTTGCGAGAGCGGCTTGCGGCTGATAACATCGATACGATCTGCAACCATAAACGCCGAATAAAACCCGACGCCGAACTGCCCGATGAGGTTGCTGTCCTTCGCCGCATCGCCGCTAAGGCTCGCCATAAAGCCCTTCGTGCCGCTGCGCGCGATAGTGCCTAGATTGCTCTCGAGCTCGGCCTCGTCCATACCGATGCCGTTGTCGCCAATGCTTAGCGTTTTGGCCTCTTTGTCGATCTTTATATCGATGCGCGGCACATACGAAAGCGCCTTGTAATCGTCATTCGTAAGGCTTAGATAGTTTAATTTATCCAGCGCGTCGCTTGCGTTTGAGATAAGCTCGCGCAGGAAAATCTCCTTGTTTGAATAAAGCGAATGGATCATCAAATTTAGCAGATCATTCACTTCGGTCTTAAATTTTTTCTTTGCCATTATGCGGTCCTTTTTGAAAATTTTGGCAGATTATATCATGGAGTGCTAATCTTGTCAAGAGTAGAATAAATAAACTTGATATGAATCATATCAAGTTTTGGAAATTTACGCGCGCCCGAAGTATATGAAATTTAAACCCGGCTATGGATTATACAGCAAAAACCGATCCGAATTTGACGGCGCATCTACGCTAAATTTGCGAATTCTTTTTAGTCGTAGTTTTTTGAAAATTTCAAAATAAGATGATATAATCTGCCTCGATTCCGATGCGATTTTTATGATAAAAACGGGCGTTTGACTAAAACAAAAATTTATCGAGCAAAAAGGATTTCATTTGAATAACGAAGAAATCATACAACGCATAAATGAGCTGAGAGAAAAGCGGAGCAAAAATTTAAAAAGCTCAAACGAAAATGTCTGCGAGACGGATGCCAATACAGATATGGATACGGACGCTGCCACAAATTTGGCCGAAAAATCAGGCGAAAATTCGGCCGCAAATTTAAGCCAAAAACCGAGCACCAAGCCCTCCGCCGCCACTTTAAGGGGTGGGCAATCGTTCAAAGACGCAGATCTCCGCACTCCACGCAATAATCGCTCTATGCCGAAAATACTCCTTCTCGTCGTCGTATGTATAGTCGCGGTTTTTATAGCGATAAAAGCGCCTTCTCGCACAGAAATTTTGAGCGAAACCCGAATTCCTATCAATCAAGCAAACGAAGACGCGAATAAAAATCCTAAAGAAATTTCTATTCGCACCAAAGACGGCACTTTAAAAATGAAAAATCCTGTAAGATTTCGCGAAGATTGCGACGGCGGAGACGGCGATGCCTGCGCCGTGCTTTCGAGCCTTCTGCTACTAAATGGTGAAATTTCGCAAGAAGGCGCCAAAGATCTGCTTAAAAAAGGCTGCTACGAGCTTAACGGCGGCGAAAGCTGCACGAGACTCGCAGGCTACGAGGATAGAGATTCACAAGAGGGCAGAAAACTGTATAAAAAAGCATGCAAGCTCGGCAATGGCGAGGGCTGCTTCATGTTCGGTTACGTCGCGTATTTTGACGACAATGACAAGGAGGCGGGCGCGCAATACTTTGAGCGATCGTGTGAGTTGCGATTTGCGGAGGCATGCTATTTTCTAGTAGGAATTTATTCAAATGATCCGGCAAAATCGCAAAGATATCAGGCTCTGTTTGAAAAATATCAACAAGAAAACGACGATGCGATAATCAGCTTTAGACGCAGATAATTTTACGGCTCAATGCACTTTTGCGCATTGCGTTTGCGAGTTTAAATTTGCGCAAATCAAAAGATGTCCTTTGCTCAGCAAGCATACAAATTTTAAATTTTTGCTCAAACCCAAGCGCCGCGTCAAATTTACACAAACGCAAAAAGTAAAATTCAATCGGTTTATAAACTTAAAACCTCGCGCAGAGGTCGTCTCAAATTTACGCAAACTCATGCTATCCGGCGCGCTTTTAAATTTTACTCATCACGTCGTCGATTATCGCTTGCGCGCCGTTTCGATCCGCGAGCTCAAGCAGTCCTTTGCTTGCGCGCGCCACGTCGAAGCTCTCAATCAAGCCTAAGATCCGCTCGCCGCTTGCGTCCTGCTGGCGTAAAATTTCGCAAAGTCCGCGCTCCTTAAGAAATTTCGCGTTATAAAACTGATGATCCGCCGCCGCGAACGGAAACGGCACGAATATCGCCGGTAGGCCGTTTGCACAGAGCTCCCACAGCGTGCTGGCGCCGCTGCGCCCGACGCAAAGATCGGCGCTTGCGATGAGCTCGTGCATATTTTTGCAAAAGCCTACGAGCCGTACGTCCAGACCCTGCTGCGCGTAAATCTGCGAGATGCGCTCAAACTCGCGCTCGCCGCACTGATGGATCACGCCGTAGCCGAGGCTCAAAAGCTTGGGCGCAAGCTCCACGGCAAGCGAGTTGATAAAGCTCGCCCCCTGCGAACCGCCCAAAAAGATGACCCTCTTAAGCGCCGTGCGCGGTCGCGCCGTCTTGAAAAAAATATCCGCGATCGGATAAGCAAACGCGGGCTTTTCATAGGAGCTGTAAAACGCGCGCGCAAAGGGCCTCAGCAGGCGGTTAAGTCGCCCGCAAACGGCGTTTTGCTCGTGGATAAAAAACGGCACGCGAGAAAGGATCGCCGCGATGGATGCGGGCGCAGAGCTGTATCCGCCCACGCTGATGAGCGCGCGGACGCCGTTTTGCTTTAAAATTTTACGCGCCGCAAGCGAGAGGCGCAGGATATTTAGCAGTGAGGCTAGCTTGGCAAAGCCCTTTTTATCGACGACGCCCGAGCTTTGCAGAAAATAGGTGTGCGCAAAAAGCTCGCTATTTTCAAACCACGCGCGATCCTGCCCACGGTTTGAGCCGATAAAGATCGCCCTGATGCCCTGCTTCGCAAGGCGGGCGGCTAAATTTTTAGCGATTATCAGATGCCCGCCGGTGCCGCCGCCGCTGATTGCTATGACCATACTTTTCCTTTAAATTTATAAAATTTCGCCCCTAAATTTGAGCTTCGGCGCGCTTCGGCGTAGAATTTTAAGCGCAAATTCTGCTCTAAATTTACGCCTAAATTTAAATCGCACTCGCCCAAAGCCCGCAGAAGCTTTAAAATTTCGCCCTTTTCGACGCCATCAAAACGAGCCCCACCGCAAACGATGCCGCGAGCAGGTGGCTGCCGCCGTAGCTCAGAAACGGCACGGCGATACCCTTTACCGGCGAGATCGACGTAATGCCGTAGGAGTTGATAATGAACGAAAAGAAAAACATAAAGCCGATACCGAGGCAAAAGAGGAAATTTACGTTACTCGGCGACTTGCTCGCGGTCTGAAAGATGCGAAATAGCATCGCATAAAATAGCGCCACGATGAGCAAAATCCCGATAAATCCCCACTCCTCGGCGATGCCTGCGAGCACGAAGTCGGTATGCACCTCGCTCAGATAGCCTAGCTTAAAACTTCCAAGCCCAAGCCCCTGCCCGAAAAACTCGCCGTTGTTTATCGCATTTAGCGAGTGTCCGACCTGATACGGCGCGCTAGCGTCCTCTATACGCAGCCCTGCAGCTGTTTCGGGCGACATAAACGACAGCACGAAATCCTGCACGCCGCCCCACCACGAGCGCACGCGATCGACCCTGTGCGCGCTCGTGACGATAAAAACGTAAGCAAGTCCCAAAATCCCCATAAAGCTAAAGCCGATGAGCTTGAAGCTCGTACCCGCGAAAAGCGACATAAAAATCATCGTAAGCCCCAGTACCGCGACCTGCCCTAGATCGTTTTGCACGATGGCGACCAGGATTACGACAAAGCCGAAAAGCGCTACGTAAGGAAGCAGCGTCGCGATCTCGCGCCCGATGCTTTTTTTGGAGTGATCGAGTTTGCGCGAGAAGCTCCACGCCAAAAAGTAGATGAAGCCCACCTTGAAAAATTCCACCGGTGCGAGGTTAAAAAACGGCAGCCTGATCCAGCGCGCCGCGCCGTTGACGTCGGCGACCAAGGACTTGGGCAAAAAGCCCATCGCGAGCATCAAAATCCCCATGATCGCAAAAAGCGACATGCACACCGGCGTTAGGCATTTATCGGGATCGGCGCGCGAGACGATCCACATCACCGCGATGCACGCGATCCCTACCGCGCACTGACGATAAAAAAAATGCAGTGGCGTAGCACCCAGCAGAAGCACCGTATATGAGCTCAACGACAGCGAAAATATCATGCCGATCGTAATGAGCGCGCAGGTGAAGTAATATAGCCATTTATCGGTTCTCAATCATCTCTCCGTTTTAAAATTTATTCGCATTTATGTGCGCCGTGCACGCTTCGTCTGCCGCGCGAGCTCAAACCTCGCATCGCGCCCGTGCCGCACGGCGCCGATCGTGGCACCGCCTTTTAAAAAGCGTACGGCACGACCACGTATTGTCTTTTGGCGCGCAGCACGATCGTGCATCTTTGACACGCGGCGCGAATTTTATTCTCGCGCATAGGCAGCTTTTGCGATGCACGTTGCGGGATAGCGCGCCGAAAAAAACACATCCCGCGCCGCCTTGCAAGTACGCATTATTCTTGCACAAAGCGGCTTTCGGCACGCTATAGCATGGTCGCAAACCGCGACTATGCAAATTGCACATGGGCGTTCGTGCTACAAATCAGCCGCCATGCACGACAAGCCAATACTCCGACAGTTTCTCTCGCTCGCGTAACTATAAACGCTTCATACCGACAAGGCGCGATTTAAAATTTTGATTCGCTGCGGCAAATTTAAAATTTCAAAATTACAAAGCTCAAAAAGAAGCGAAATTTTAAATTCTGCCGATCTTTGTAAATTTATAAAATTTAAAATCGCAAAATTTTTAGCGCTCAATCTTTAAATTTTAAACCCCGCCCTGTTTCTACTCCGCTTGCACTTTGAAATTTTACGCCGCGGTTGAAATTTAGCGCCAAGAACACAGCGCGCAATTAAACGTGCCTTATAATTTAGACAGCGAGCACGTCGCAAACGCAAGCTGCAAAACGCGCTGTTTATCCCGCCGAGCACTACTTTTAAAACGCCGCCGCACCGCAAAGAACTTCGACACATCTTCGCATCCATATAAACCGTCCGCTTTTTCGCAGCCATAGAGGCACAAACGCGAGCTGCAGAACGCGCAAATTTTAAAATTTAAAATCCGCTATGTAGATTAAAAAATTTTAAAATTCTACCGCTTCAAATCCGATAAATTTCAAAATTTTACCGACGCAGATCGATTAAATTTTAAAATTCCGATGCCACAAATCCAATAAATTTCAAAATTTCGCCGCTTAAATTTTATCGAAATTTTAAAACTCATTTGATTATGTCGCGCTGACCTTTGGCGTTGATCTCGCTTAAAACGCCCATCTGTTCGAGCTGCTCGATGATCGTCGCGGCGCGGTTGTATCCGATACGCAAGCGGCGCTGCAGGTAGCTGATCGAGGTCTTCTCCTCCTCCAAAACGATCGCCTTAGCCTCGTCGTAAAGCTCGTCAAGCACGATATTTTGCGGATTGATTATGCCACCTTCTTGCTTGGCGCCCTCGTTTTCGATCAAAAATCGCTCGTCATAAACGACGCTTTCTTGCGCCTTTAAAAATTCCGCGATCTTGTTGATCTCATTCTCGGTTGTAAACGGCGCGTGCAGGCGGATGAGCCCCGGCGCGGTAGGCGGCGTAAACAGCATATCGCCACGCCCAAGCAGGCTGTCCGCGCCCATCTGATCCAAAATCACCTTGCTATCGACTTTCGAGCCCACTCGGAAGCTGATACGGCTAGGCAGATTCGCCTTTATCAGCCCCGTGACGACATCCACGCTAGGGCGCTGCGTCGCTACGATGAGATGGATGCCGCTGGCACGCGCCATCTGCGCCAGACGCGCGATGTAGTGCTCCACATCCTTGCCGCTCGTCATCATCAGATCCGCGAGCTCATCGATGATAACGACGATGTAAGGCAAAATTTCGCCCCCCTCGCGCAGCATCTTTTCGTTGTAGTTGTCGATATTTTTCGTCCTGTTTTGCGCCATGAGCGAGTAACGCTGCTCCATCTCCGCAACGAGATTACTTAGCGCGATGATCGCCTGCTTAGGCTGCGTGATGACGGGCGTTAGCAGGTGTGGAATGTCGTTGTAGATGCTAAACTCGAGCATCTTTGGATCGATCATTATTAGGCGCAGGCTCTTGGGCGAGTTGCGATACAAAAGGCTAAGCAGCATGGCGTTGATACCCACGCTCTTGCCGCTTCCCGTGGTACCTGCGATGAGAAGGTGCGGCAGCTTCTTAAGATCGGTGACGAAAGGCTGCCCCACGATGTCCTTGCCAAGCACGATGGTAAGCGGACTGGAAGCGCTTTTAAACACGTCGCTTTCTAAAATTTCGCGCAGATAGATCGTATCGATATTTTGATTCGGGATCTCGATACCCACGACGTCTTTGCCCGGAACCGGCGCTTGGATGCGGATGGTTTGCGCCCTAAGAGCCATCGCCAGATCATCTTGCAGCGTTAGAATTTTACTTACCTTGATGTGCGCGGCAGGGCGAAACTCAAATGTCGTAACGACCGGACCTGAGTAGGTCCGCACCACGTCGCCGTCGATCTTAAATTTACGCAGCTTATCGAGCAGGTCGTAAATTTTACGATCGATCTCGCTCTCGTCGATGTTGCTTTTCTTTTTCGGCGGCGGGTTTAAAAAATCAAGCGGCGGCAGCTTAAAATCCTTGGGCTTAGCCACTCTGCCCTTATCGAGCTGATCCAAAAGCCTTTTGTTTTCGGCGACCTCGCTTAGACGCTCGACCCTTTTTAGCCTGCTCGGCTTTCCCTTTTGCGGCATTTTAAGCTCGCGTTCAGCGGAAGCCTGCGGACCCTGCGCGTCACCAAAATTCTGCTCATTCTCGGGCTCGCGAGCATCGTTTAAATTTTGTAAATTTTGCCCGCCTTCAAAACCGCGCCCGCTTACACCTTGTTCCACAAAATTACCCTGTTTTGCCGAATTGTCCTCTGCGCTCAAAGCGTCATTCAAAGCGTTAAAATTTTCCGCACTTCTCAAGCCTTGCGCAGACGAATACCTTGCGAGCCCACCCCTTTGCGCTGCATCCGCATCGCTAGCAAAATCGTCTCTAATTTCATCCTGCGAGCTTTCATCTCTTGAGCCAATAAAGCAGTTTTTGATGATGTCGGTAAAACGATCTTCAAATATAAGCACTAGCGAAAGCACAAAAATCGTAATATTAAAAATCCACACGCCAACGCTTCCGATCATTCGCCTAAGCCCATCCACTGCAAAGCTGCCGACTGCTCCGCCGCTAGCACCGAATAGACTCGACTGCACCATCAAAATGGTAAAAAACAGCAAAATGGCTCCGATACTAAACTCAAAAAATCTAAAGTCAAAACCGCGAAAATGCTTATAGGCTACGTATGCTAAGGCGAGCAAAAATAGCGGATAGATGTATGCAAAATAGCCGAATAGCTGGGTATTAAACGAGCGGATGGCATTGCCGGCGCTGCCTACAAGCGCGGAATCGGGCGCAATGGTAGCAAGCCCAAAAAATATTATGATAGCCGATACGACGATAAAATATACTTCTTTAACTATGATTGATCCTTAAATTTAAAGCGGTATTTTAGCCAAACGAAGGTTAAAATTTTATTTGAAGGATGAAATTTTAATGCTTTGATAAAATTCCGCGCCCTCACAGGCGCGGAATTAAAGGAGTTAGTTTTTGACGGCTTTGCCAAGATCCCACATAGGCATGAAGATACCCAGAGCCAAAAGAAGAACCATACCCGCCATAAAAAATAGCATGATCGGCTCGACGTAGCTTGAGATATTATCGATGATATCGTCAAATTTCTCTTTATAATAATCCGTGACGTTACCGAGCATCTTATCGAGGTTACCGGCCTGCTCGCCCGCGCTGATCATCTGAATAAGCATACTCTCATAAAGCCCTGTATTGTTAAACGCCTCTGTTAGGCTCACGCCCTGCTGCACGGCAATTTTAACGGTAGAGAGTTTCTCTTTTAAAGTATGATTATCCACCATTAAAACAGATGTATCCAGCGCATCAGCGATAGGAATACCCGCTCGCACGAGCTCTGTAAAAATAAGCATAAATCGCGACATCGTAGAGAAAAATATAATCTTGC
>NZ_CALKTL010000126.1 GCF_937997405.1 uncultured Campylobacter sp.
ATCAAACTCTTTAAAACCCCGACCGAGCCCACCGGCGAGGCTAACGAATCCAAAATTTTACTCTTTATCGTGGGGCTTGCGGTGGGCGCCGTAGCGATCAGCGTAGGTATCGGCGGCGCGGTATTTGTGATGCCTATTTTGATCAGCTTTTTAAACTACGACATCAAAAAGGCCGTCAGTACGGGGCTGTTTTTCGTGATATTTTCCTCAAGCGCAGGCTTTATTAGTCTTGCCGCACACGGGCTCGTGTACTACGAAATCGGCGCATTGCTCGGCGTCGGCTCGCTAGCGGGCGTTTATGCGGGCGTCAAAACCTCGCACAAGATCGGCAAAAAAGCTCAAAAGCACTGGATGATCGCACTTATCGTCACGATACTTTGCGTGACGATCAAAAAATTTATCGCCCTAAACTAACGCTGTTCGTTTCGCCTGCCGCGCCTAAATTCGGCCTAAAGAGTGCTTTAAATTTTAAAATTTAAACTCCGTCCGTTTGCGCAAGCGATTTTTGAAATTCGTATTTGAAATAAAACGTCCACGCAAGCGGACAGAGGATTATTAAAATGACGGCTACGACTTCGGCGGCTTGCGCATGAAATATTACGAATAAGACACCTATGTAGTTAAGAACATAAGCAAAACCCCAAAATACCGCGTTTGAGCGGTCGTTTAATATCTCGGTTGCGACCAAATAGATGCAAATGCAAATTAGCGAGGCGATTAAAAAGGCCTCAAGGACGCCTAGTTTTTGGTAGTTTACGTCCGAAGCAAAATAACCCAGCGCGCAAGACGCCAAGATTGCCGCGAGTAAAATTTTGCGTAAAATTTTAAGCGATTTGACTTCGGGCGAAGCATAGATTATATGCGCGCAAAGAGCTATAAAATAGGCACCTGCGACAAAATCAAAAAATATGTAATAAGCGAATTCTCCAAATATCCCCAAATCATAGCCGTTTCCTAAAATTTTTTCATCTATGACATATAGCGCACCGAATTTAGTCGCTAAAAATACAGCCGTAAGCAGGATCGGATGCAGTAGCGCTCTGCCTGCAAGCAAATCTGCGCAAATGTGCCTCAGGAAATTTATCGATTTTTTCAAGCTAGGCTCCTTTGAGATTTCGCCGCTTGCGGCGTCTCTCGTGAAATTTTTGCCGTCTTGGTTGAGTTTAAATTTGATCTTAGATCGAGATAAATTTTAGCTCGAGAGCTTTTAAAAATCGCTTAGAGGCAAAAGCATAAATTCGCGCGATTGGGAGCGGGTCGCGTATTTTAAAATCCGCACCGTTCAAATCATTTTCCTATCGCAAGCTGTTTGCGAGCGAGCACATATTACAAAATGCGCGGATGAAATAGGCAAAATCTACTTATTGATCAGCTCATTGCAATATTTTATGCATAAATAGCATGAAATTAAATTCATCGACTTTAAAATAAATCACGCTCAAAGCCCGCTCATATAAATTTGCACACTTAAATTCATAGATAAAATTTTAAGAAAAAATGAGATATTATACGTAAATTTTTTCAAGGAGTAAAGAATGAATTTCAAAAAAACCATATCGGCTGCCGTTATTGCAGCTTCGGTGCTGGCGCTATTTAGCGGATGCGCGAAAGAGAGCTCTCGTGTAGTACAAACCCCTACGGTAGCGAGTCTAAATACCAACTACTCGGGCGAGCGGATCGCCGTGTCGGTAGGACGCTTTAACAACCAATCCTCTTACAACAACGGCGTGTTCTCGGACGGCGAGGACAGACTGGGCAACCAAGCGCAGACAATTTTGATCTCAAGCTTACAACAAACAGGACGTTTCTCGGTGCTTGATCGCACGAATATGCGCGCCATCAAAGAGGAAAGCGCAATCTCCAAAAGCGCACAAAACTTAAAAGGTGCCAGATACGTTATCACCGGCGACGTGACTGAGTTTGGCCGCAAGACGACCGGAGATCATCAGCTGTTTGGAATTTTGGGTAAAGGAAAGACTCAAACCGCGTATTCTAAAGTAAATTTAAACATCGTTGATGTTAGAACGTCCGAGGTAGTCTTTTCGACCCAGGGTGCGGGCGAGTACGAGCTGTCAAATCGCGAAGTGCTAGGTTTCGGCGGCACTGCGGGCTATGATTCGACGCTAAACGGCAAGGTGCTAAGCCTAGCGATCATCGAAGCGGTCAATAATCTCGTAAACGGCCTTGAAAACGGCGCGTTTAAAGTGAGATAAGGATTAAATTTGAAAGCGAGCAGCGCTTTTGCTCTTGCTGCTGCGGCCGTGATCTTTTGCGGCTGCGGCGGCGGGACGCGGAATCAAATTTATTACTGGGACGGCAGCTACACGGACTCTACCTATCAGTATCTAAAGCAGGAAAGCGACGTAGGCGAACAGATCGAAGCGCTTGAAAAATCTATCCAAAAGGCATACGAAAAGGGACTCAAAGTCCCGCCGGGGCTTTATTCGCATCTGGGGCTTTTGTATCTAAGCGCGGGTAACGGCGCGAGGGCGAGAGAGAATTTCGAAAAAGAAGCTCAGGCCTTCCCTGAATCAAAGCCGTTTTTAACCTTCGTTACAAACCCGGCCGCGCTTAAAAAAGCTGAGACTGCGAGCAAACCTGGCGCTGATAAAGTCCAAGGATCAAGCGAACGCGAAGTCGCCAAAGCAGCCTCTGCAAAGCAAGGCAAAGCTGCCGCGAAACAGGGCGGCAAAACGAATAAAAAGGCTAAAAAATGAAAAATAAAGCTCAAATAGCGATTTTTAGTGTATTCGTGGCGCTGTTTTTTAACGCGTGTGCTCTAAGTGAGCCTGAAATTTATGACTACTCGGCGCTTCAGCAGGCTAAGCCTCGATCGATTTTGGTGCTGATGCCTACAAACGAAACTACCGAAGTGGACGCAAGTGCTGCCGTGCTTGCCAACGCGATCTATCCGCTAAGCGAAGCGGGGTATTATGTATTTGATCCAGCGCTCGTGCATGAGACCTTCAAAAATAACGGAATTTACGAGGCAAGCGAGATCCAAAACGTCTCCGCGCACAAGCTAAGGCAGATTT
>NZ_CALKTL010000127.1 GCF_937997405.1 uncultured Campylobacter sp.
TCAAAATATGTTCGAAGTAGTCGCTGAATCGCTAATGCATAAGTTTCCAAGGCTAAGCCGCGCCTTCACGCTTGCGCTATTGTGCGCGATCTGCCTGGGTGCGGGTCTTGGTATGGAAGCGATAAGCTCATGGGGGCCGTGGATGGATTTCGTATCGATTTATATCATTCCGATCGGAGCGGTAATCGGCGCAATATCGTGGTTTTGGGTGATTAAGCGGAATGAAATTTTAGATGAGATCAATCTGGGCGCAGATAGGGCCCGCGGCAAGCTCTGGTATGATATCGGACGCTTTGTCTATGTCCCGCTGGCGCTACTTTTATGTATAATCGCGCTTAGTATGCATATTTCGTTTTAAACTCATCGCGTTGCATTTATGTAAATGCAACGACTGGCAAAATACGGCAAAGAAGGCGAAGTAGGGTAGAATTTTAAAATTCTACCTAATAACGAACTTACAAATTTAAATGGTCAAAATGACTTTAAATTTTAATACGTTATGAGAATAAAGCGTTATAATGTGCCAAAATTTTACAAAATAGGGGATTTATGAGAGACTACGACAAAGAGCCATTGATCATAAACGATTACACCGTCTATCATGTATTTTCCTGGAGCATATTTACTTGCATATTGGGTTTTTCGCTTTTGGGTTATGATCTGATTACGACTGGCACTACGGGAAAATTTAGCGCTTTCGGTATCGTTTCTTTAATTTTTGTGACATATTCTTTCATACGGCTAAGAATTTCGGCGGAGCAAAATTTTTCTAAAAATCCGAGCTATTTTTATTTTTCAAACAGCCTGATCCGCTACGTCGAAAATATAGATATGAAAGATAGCATAATTTCCGAAACCAAAATAGCCCCCGATCCGTCCGCAAATATATCTAGTGTTCATTTCTGCGTAGTATGCGAACTAGAAAACTCTTACGGCAGGTTCCATTATTTAAGCTCGTATGAGTTATATAGATATTCAAGCATAGGCGTTCATATAGGCAAACTTGCTCTTTATATAAAGCATCTAATGCTATATTTAATATTTGCCCTGCCGTATAAAATTTACAAGCTCAAAAAGAGCTCGGAGCCCCTTTGGCTGTTAAAAAGAAATTTTGTCGTTAAATTTAACAACAGAAATTACTTTTTAATAAATGCCGTATCTGCAAAAGAGTATCGTGAGCTGCTGCAATATTTCAAGGCGCTAAACGTAAAAATAGAAGATCGGACCGACTTTATACCGCAGGCTCAAAATAGCGGCTATTTCACCGATAAAAACGAAATTTGGAGCGACGATTTTAGTGATACACAAATTCCGAAGAAAAATTTTAAATGGAAGCTTAGGCGGTTTTTTAGTTTGGATTGAAATTTTAGTCCAAGCGGCAAGTTCTTAAATTTAGCGAGAATTTCACGAGCAAATAGAGAGTGAGGCGGCGAGGCAAATATTGCTTGCTGTTATCTCCAGCCTGCCACAGCTCAAAGTTACGATAAATCAAATCAACTCAGTCATCACTGCAAGCGCAAGGTTATAAAATTTAAATCAGCTCCGCGACCTATCGTTGAAGTCGCGAAGCTACGGCAAGCTAAATTGGTCTCGGTGCACAGCCGCGACTATATAAAGCCGCGGCAAGTCGAAATTGATATGCCTCGCCGTAGCAAAACCACGGCGAGCTTGACTAAAGCCTGTGGAGGATCGGCGTATCTAGTCCAAGCCAGCAATGAGCCAGTCTTAAACCCCAGACCGCCCCCCCCAATTCCTACTTCGCCCCTTTAGGCGGCATAAACGCGGTTAGTTTGATATCCTCGCCCGCCTTGTGTTTGTAAAGCTCGATATTTACTAACGCCGTGTGCGCGATATTGCCGTTGGCAAGCTCGCTCGTAGGAAGATCGATCGTAAGCACGTTCGGATTTCCGTTTTTGCAAAGCCCCTCGGCATTAGGATCGTACCACGCGCCTTCGAAAATCTGCACCACGCCGCGCATTATATCGCCGCTTACGTTGGCACCTGCTAAAATTTCGCCGCGAGCGTTATATACGCGCACCAGATCGCCCTGCTTGATGCCGAGCTCCTTAGCGTCTTCTGTATTGATCAGCACCGGCTCGCGATCCGCAACGGCGTATCTCTTGCGATTTGAGGTATTGCTCTGCTGCGAATGCAAGCGGTCATACGGATGGATGCTAAGCAGGTGAAATTTCGCAGGCTTATCCTTCATCCCGAGCCACTCGACGGGCTCGAACCACATCGGATGCGCGCCGCAGTCTTTGTAATTCATCGCAGCGATCGTATCGGAGTAAATTTCAATTAGCCCGCTAGGCGTTCCCAAAGCCTCCAAAACGGGATCGTTTCTAAAATCCTCAAAGCTCACGTATGCGGCACTCTCGGGCGTCTCGTAAAATTCCGTCGGCTCGTTTTTCTCCCACCACTGCTCAAAGCTCGGCATCTGCATACCCAAAGCGGTGTTTGCGTTCACGGCGCTCGCCGCCCCTTCGTAAAATTCCTTGATCCAGTCCATCTCCGTTTTGCCGCCGTCTGTATAAACCTCGGCAAGCCCATCTGCATAAGCCTTGCAAAGGTCGGTAAAAATTTGATAATCGTCCTTCGCGCCGTGCTGCTTAGCGACGACCTGCTTCATCGGGATAATATGCATGTTGGAGTAGTCTCCGCTCATCGTGATGTCGTTGCGCTCATACTCCGTCGTGGTCGGAAACACGATGTCCGCCATCTTAGCAGTCGGCGTCCAGTAAATTTCATTCACTACGATGGTGCGCGGCTTGCGCCAAGCCTTGATATTGGTGTTGGTGTCTTGATGGTGCACGATCGGATTTCCACCGACCCAGTAGATGAAGTCTATCTTCGGATAGGTGATCTTTGCGCCATTCGCGTCGATCGTCTTGCCAGGATTTAGTAGCGCGTCCGCGATACGAGCTAGAGGAAAAGCGACCTTCGCCGTATTTACCAGCCATGCTTGAGCTGCTTCACCGCCTTGTTTATGATCCTGCGCAAGCCCTAAAAATTTGCCGTCCTTAACGACGCCGACGCTTGCCGCGTTCATTCCGCCGATCACGCTGCCCGCACAGGTAGGCGCGCCGCCGTTAGCATAATGGTAGCTAAAACCGAAGCCGCCTCCTGCAAGTCCGATCTGCCCTAGCATCGCGCACAAAGTCACGATCATCCAGTGCGCCTGCTCGCCATGATGAGCGCGCTGGATACCCCAACCCGCCATTATCATCGTGCGATTTTCGTAAAATTTTATCGCAAGCTCTTTGATCACGTCCGCGCTAATGCCGCAAATTTCACTAGCCCACTCGGGCGTCTTAGCCACGCCGTCGCTCTGCCCCGTGAGGTACGGCACGAATTTTTCAAAGCCCACGGTGTAGTTTTGTAAAAATTCCTTATCGTACTTGCCCTGCGAGTAGAGGTGCTGCGCCATGCCTAACATCATCGCTACGTCGGTGTTAGGGCGAGGAGCGATCCATCGCGCCTTGCCTTCGAAATACTTGCCGCTTACGGTTTTGATCGGATCGATGATGATGATCTCTTTGTCGCTGTTTTTTAGCTGCTCGAAATACTTAAATCCCTGCTCGTCAGAGCTCGTCCACGCCACGCGAAGCGTAGAGATCGGATTGAGCCCCCAAAAGACCACTACTTTGGAGTTTTCAAGCACCACGGGCCACGAGGTTTGCTGCTCATAGACCTGATTTGAGCCCGTTACGTGCGGCATGATGACCTGAGCCGCGCCCGTGGAGTAATCGCCCGTGACGCCCGTAAAACCGCCGGTTAAGTTCATAAATCTATGAAGCAGCGTCCTTGAGACATGCACGTTGCCCGTGCTCTGCCAGCCGTAGCTGCCGGCAAACACCGAGTCCGCGCCCTTTTGCTCGCGCGTCTTTTTAAGCTCGCGCGCGACGAGCTTGATCGCGTCTTCATATTTTACCTCGACCCATTCGTCAAGTCCGCGAAGCTCTGGCTTAGGATTATCGGGATCGGCGAGATAGGATTTTCGCACCATCGGCGCCTTGATGCGCGTGTTATAAACGAGATCCGCCATCGTATTTTGAAGCGTATTGGGAATTTTAGAGGTGATCTTCCACGGCGCGGACTTTACGATCTTGCCGTTTTTGACGCTCGCTTTTAAAATTCCCCACCGCGCCGCGGTTAAAATTTCGCCGTTTTTCTTAAGCGCGGTGAGTTTATCCGCCGCAAGCATCGAGCTTGGGATGAGCGGAAGCGCCGAGACCGCCGCGCCGAGCTTTAAAAAATTTCGTCTTTTCATTTCATATCCTTTAAATTTACGTCCTTGGAGTGCTTTTGTAAATATTGCACCACCGCCCAGCTCTCGTCCTTGCTAATAGGCGTACGCGAGAGCATCGATTTAATGTAGCCCGGCCATCTGTTTGCTTCGTAGCTAGCGGGCTGATGCAGAGCGTGACAGACGCTACACGAGGCTTCGAATTTCTCCTTAGCGCCCGCGAAAATTTTATCCACATCGCCGCTTAGCGCGCCCTCGTCGGTGTAGGCGGTTATCTTAACCTTATTAAAGCCGTCCTCTTCGCCCAAGCTCTCACTTTGAAATTTAGCCTGCTTCGAAAACGCCATCGCGATTATGCGCGCTTTAGGCGTAAAATAAATAACGTTGGGCGCCTTTGGATTTTGATAGCCTGTGAGCGAAAATTTCACCACTCCGTCCTTAACCTCCAAGACTTCTATGGCGTTTGTGGGCAGCAGCCTGCCGTCCTTATGCGACAAATCGCCGCTTACGCTTACCTGCTTTAGCACCGTGCCGTAAAGCGTCTCGCCCGCCTTAACCTCGGCGTTTGCACAGCTTGCGATCGTAGCCGCAAGAGCCGCCGCAGCCGCAATAGAATTTAAAAACTTCATGCTTATCCTTTCTTAAAATTTTAAAAACTTCTCGTAAATCTGCCGTATAAAAAGCCCACAAACATCACGACTAAAACAGCCGCGAATGCCGCAAACGCTACCTGCGCGCACTGCGCCGCGTCTGCAAATTTTATGCTCGGCACCAGATAAAATCCCTCGCCGTAAAATCCGCCGAAAAAGCTCTGCACATCGCTAAGCGCGGTGCCTACGGGAAAGGACGGAGTGCCCGTGCAGCTTGCGGGGCGAAATAGCTCCGGCAGCAGGCTATCAAGCGGCGCCGCAAAAGGAAATGCGGGTGCGGCGAGGCAATTTGCAGTATCTGCGACAGGGTGCGGCGCGGAGCTTTGTAAATAGCCGTATATCGCGCCCGCAAAGCCAAGCGCGTAAGCAACGAGCCTTGCTATGAAGCCAAACGGCAGCAGCAAGCCGATGAGCGCGCCCACGCCCGCTACGGCAAAGCCCAGACGCACGAGAGCGCTCGTCTGCGTAGGCGACATAAAAAGGTAGCGCTGAAAGAAAAAATACGATGCCGCAAGATACCCTGCGCTTATCACAAAGAGCCAAAACCACGGCGTAGCGGTATTTTGCCACGCGTAAATCTTTAAGATCAATCTATTCAAGATCTCCTCCGTCTTATAAAATTCTTAAGAATACTTTTTAATCTTAAGATTTAAATTTATGAGAGAATTATAGCAGTAAAAGATAAAATTTCAGGTCTACATTGCCCTAAATATCGGAGTTTAATAAGCTTTAAGCTTAACGTATAAAATTTCAATTTTAAAATTTGACGCTCTTTGCGTAACGGCGAAACGTTTTTGAGATATGAAATTAAAATGGTAGATTTTATAAAATTTAATCTTCATTCGGGTCTATTTTGATAAAAAATATATCGATTTCAAAACTCCGTAGCTCCAGCACCCAATAAATATTATGAAGATGATATAATGAGCCAAAATTTTGAATAATATCACTTTATAATTTAAGGACGAGGTGCCGTGTGAAATTTAGCATAAATGCCGTTATCGGCGGGGTGGATGATGTGCCGATCTATATGCCGGATATTATAAGAGCGGCAAGGCAAGAGATTAAAAGGGTTTTTAGCGATTTTGAAATGGAATCGCTAAAAAAGATCGATATTTGCCTTTGTTTGAGCGGGGAAGTGTCGAGATATTTTCCGAAATCGGGAATTTATCAACCGAAATATTATCTTAAAAGCAAAAAAATTATTGCGTATATTCATTTTGGCTCAGACGAGTGGGACTCCGATAAAAAGGCGAACGTAGATAAATTTTTAGAAAAGCTCAAGCAGTACCTTATGGAGCTTGGAGATATTACCGGGCGGAAAATTGCTAATAATAATTTGGAATTTGACGATACGCAATACAAAGACAATATAAATAAAATTTTTGAAAATTTAGTAGTAAATTGTTGAAATAAAATTTAAAAGAATATCTATCTGAAGCGGCAAAATTCCGCTTCAGATAAAGTAGGCGTGAGCCGGGCTCGTGAAATTCCAAACGCCCTTAAGATGCAAAATAGCAAAAAGGCGAGTTTGGAATTTCATCATCAACGATAATTTTAAAATTTGCCCAAAGTCTTATTGGCGAACTTAAAGCGCTTGCCTAGCACCGCGCAGAATTTCAAAGCGCCGTTAAGCAAGCGATACGCGAGCAGGGCAAAATTAATCTCGTGCTAGCGCTAAATCGCGGCTTTTAGCGCCTCAAATTTCGCGTCTTGCTCGGCTAGAAGCTGTCCTTTCTCATCGCGCGAGACGTAAATTTTAAAGATATTCTCGCCCGCTTTGTCGTAAAAGCCCACGAATTTCGAGAGCATCCCCATGAAAGTCTGCGTCACGAGAATGATCTTATCGATCTCATCCGTCTTTAGATGACCCGCTAAAATGCCCAGCCCGTGCGCCTCATCGCCGTTTGCGCCCATGCCGAAATTATAAAATCCACGCGCGCTCTTGCCGCTTGGGATCTTGGTTTTAAACTCGATGATGAAGCTCGGCGTATTTTTTACGAAAAGCACCTCGCCCCAGCCTTCAAGCTCCCTAATGATCTCGCAGAATTTCTCGCCGCCCGCGCTCTTGCCGAAGCGCTCGGGCAAGTTTAGCAAGACGTCGATCTCCTTCGCGCCTAGCTCTTTGCAGATCTGCGCGATCGAAATTTTAGGATTTTGCGCAAACAGCGCCTCGATTTTTTCCTTCATTTTTACCCTTTCGTAAATAAAATTTTAAGAGCCATTATAATATAAAAATTCTAAGTTACAGATAATGGCAATCAATTAAAGAGGATTTCCAAAGCTTATTTGAAGAAAAATTTAGCGCTACAAAGTGCTTATGCGTAGAATTTTGCGTGGTGATACAAAAAATTTTATCTGCACGGAATTTTAGAATTCTAAAATTCCGCAAAGTTTAGAGCTGTATCATAGCGGATCGTATCCGAAGCGATTGGACCCGCTATCGCCGCGCTGCACGAAAAACACAAGCAGCACTATCCAACCCACAAATGATACCAAAAGCCCGATATCGCCGAAAAAAGCACCCACGATCGGCGTTAAAATAAGCAGAAAAAACCAGCCGCTTCTATCGGTGTCATGTAGTCGCCTGACCGATACGGCAATGGCTGGCACGAGCATAGCTAGCTGAAAAAGCGCATCTATAATGCCGATTTCTTGATGGACGATTTTGCCGGCTATTATTTGATTGTACCCTATCGTAGTGCCTAAAACGCCATCTATCAAGCTCAAAACAATCCCGCCAAGCACGGTAAATAGAAAAAACCACCAGTACTCCGACCTTGATGCTCGCCCGCTAAATGCGGCGTATTTTTGCTTGACGCAAGTTTGCACGGACTCCATAAAAGTCATTTAAAAACTCCTTTTTTAAAATAATGTAGGATTATACTAATCGCCCCTTAAATTTAAATACCTAAAACTCCCGCCTATTCATCTGCCTTACGTGATACGCCAGATGCACTAGGCCGTAGCCGCCTTTTGAAGCGGTAACCTCCCTAGTGCCATAAACCGCCGAAACATTTAGAATTACCGAAGCTAACCACCCTATGGCAAATACTAAGGCGAAAAGCTGTGAGTCAAGCGCTATCAAGACTAGAGTTACTATCTCCGTAGCTGCAATAACATAAAACGCTCTTAGATAGTTCTTCTCTCCGCTGCAATCGTAAAGCTCTTTACTAACTAGCAGCTGATAGATCAGATATACCGCTGTGCATACACAATAAATGCTTATCATAAAAACTGATGGTTTAAACAATTCAAATCCTACAAATATAGTGCTTACTGCGCTTATAGCCGAGGAAACCCCGACTAGCACGGCGTTTGATAGCAGATCCGTGCTGCGTATTGCCCGCGCTAAAAAATATAACCCTACAGCTAGGCATATCATAGATATAAGTCCGACGCCCTCCAACGCACCCACTTTATCTACATTCTTGATATATCTGCCTACCGCATTTAACGCCTCAAGCCCAAACGCTATGTAAAGGGTAGTTTTGGCAGTAGATAGATTTTCGCTCTGCTCTTTAGCGTCATCCGCATAAACATACAGGATTGCTCCCGCGCCTACGGATACATTTAGCTTTCGCACCATTTCAGGCAACCTAAAAAAGTCGCTAACAAGCCAGATTAAAAACAAAACATTGGGCACCGAGAAAATAACCATAAAATGAAAAAAGCCCTGTTCTATATCCTTTAGGTCTGATGCTTGCACGCCCAAATCCGGACGAGATGAGTTTATAAGCGCCAACAGATCGTTACCTTCTATACTCGTCCACATAACAGTAACCACTACTAAAAAAAGCCAGATAAGAAATGGCAGCCCGCCTAAAAGCTGAAAAATCGCGGAAATTATACGCCCAAGATAAAATCTATGCGCACCGAAAGGCCCTAGGAACATATAAAACGCGTAGGCTTTATTTAGATCGTAAGCCTTAGCTGAGCTTTGCGTAGAGTTAATTCTATCGGAATTTGAGAAAGCTAAATTTTGCCAAGTGGAATTCTGTCCTGCGAAATTCTGCGAGTTTGCGGCATTCTCGGTAGAATTCAAGCCTTTGCCGTTAGAATCTTGCTCGCTAGAGCCTGTCGCAGCAGAATCTCGTAAAATAGAATTTTCTTCATCCAAGCCTTGAGCTGCAAAAGTTAAATTTTGCTCCGCAGAATTTTGTGGTGTGAAATTATGTTTTGTAAAAGTGGAATTTTGCTCTATAGTATCATCCGCCGTAAGTTCTTCTTGCGCTAAATCTAAATTCTCAGATTGCTCCTGTGGCTTCTCATCCAAGGGCTTTCTCTCTTCGCCACTTTTACGTCTTATGCTGGCTAGCGACGCAGGATTACTGCTGCCGCCCCAAATATCTTCGCCCATCTACTCTCCTTGATTTTTAAAGCAATTTTACCTGAAATTTAAGGAATTTTTGTATATTCGCCGCTACAAATTCAAAACAAAGGACAAAAATGTCAAAAGTAACATTTCAAGGAAAGCCTGTAGAGCTAAGCGGGCAAGAGATAAATCTAGGCGATCGCGCGCCACAAGTGCGCTTAGTAGCTCAAGATCTAAGCGAAATCGAGATCGCTAGCGGCAAGCACGTGCAAATCATCGTCGCTGTGCCATCGCTAGATACGCCCGTCTGCGCGACGGAGGCACGTAAGTTCAACGAGCGCGCTGCATCGCTTCCTAACACCGAAGTAATCGTCGTTTCGATGGATTTACCATTTGCGATGGGGAGGTTTTGTACGACTGAAGGGATAAAAAATCTACGCGTTGCAAGCGATTTCCGCGATAAGGAATTTTGCCGCCACTACGGCACCCTCATCGCCAGCGGCGCATTGGCAGGTCTTAGCGCCAGAGCAATCTTCGTCATAGATACCGCAGGCGTCGTGGTTTATAAAGAGCTCGTAAGCGACATAGCCTCTGAGCCCGACTACGACGCAGCGCTAGATTTTGCGGAGCTCGTCGCTCGCAACAGCTGCTCTAACTGAGCAAGATAATAGATCCAAGGTTTGGATAATTTTCGCCTCGCTTTAGTTCACTACTTTAAGCAAATTCGCCCTACTGCAAGTAAAAAACGAAGTAGGGCGCTTAAAATTCTACTTCAATTTTATATTTTGATTTTACGCTTTAATTTTCGCTCCAGCGTACGCAAAGCTATTAACGCACTGCGATAGCAAGCGGATGAAAACAAAATTTATAGGATTACTCGCCGCTAGATTTTAAATTTAGCTATAGCGGGAGTTGAAATTTTAAATTTACCTGCTTAGCCACTCCGCGCGATAAATTCGCTAAAAGAGATCTCCTGTGCGTAAAATTTAATTCCGAGCGAGGCAAGTTTGTCTTGCAACGGCAGCGCCAGCTCCTCTATGCCGCTAAATACGCAAAGCGGCAAATTTTGCGTCCTATCTTTGGTCGTCGCAAAGCTCTCGTCGTCAAAAATTTTCTTTAAAAACACGAGCGTTTTTACCTTATCGGCACCCAAGTTCTCGATGAAAACGCTGAAATATTTATATCCCGGCTCCTCGCGTGCTTCATCTTGCTGCGCGTAGTCGTCCACCAGCTCGCGATAAAATTCGTTGTTTAAATCCGCAAGCGGCGCGATCAGCTCAATAGAGCAAGGCGGCTCAAGCGCGGCAAGTGCAGTTAAAATTTCTTCAAATTTAACGATGTCGTCCGCAACCTTTATCGCCTCCCAAAAGCCCGCGCCGTGATAGGCGAAGTAAACGGGTGAGGCATCCCCAAGAGCAAAATCCACGAAAAACGGATCGTCCATGCCGTTACGCGCGATGACCCGCCAACTCTTGCGCCACTGCTTGGGTGCGTCGTTTGCTAGCTCCTCGCTCGTTTTGCGGCTAGCGAGCCTATACCCCCTCCTGAAAACTCTCAAACTCGCCCTCGTCAGGATAGAAAAACGGCAGCAAAATGCACTCCGAAACTATGCGTTTGCGGATAAAATTTCGGATCAAATTCGGGATTTGCACGGCGCTGCCTTTGGGTTAAATTTGAACGAATTTTAGCAGAGTTTCTAACCTGAGCAAAATTTACATTCAAATTTGACGCACACAAAAGAAGTAAATTGTGCTCAAATTTTCACCAAATTTGAGCACAAAAAGACAAGCGGAAGTATTTTGAGATGATTTTTGTGGTTGCGACGTAAAATTTCGGCGTAGATAGAACACATAGTTCATTGAGCCGAAATTTTACTAGCTCCGCAAAAAGCGCTCAAAAGACAACGCGCTACAAGGATTGTAGGATTTTAGGTTTACTAAACGCCGTTATAGGTTTAATCTCTCCCTTAAATTTCTCAATTTGAGCTAGCACGGTGTGAGCCGAGTTGCTTTGCGCGAGACTTGACGTGCCTTTGTCAAACGTAAGTACGTTTACGCAGCCGTGCTGGCAGAGGCTTTTCTCGCCCCAAACCTCGGGATCGTACCACGCGCCCTCGCAGATCGCTGCGACGCGCTCGGGCACGATGTCGGTAACGAGCACGCCCGCTAAAATTTCTCCGCGGTCGTTAAAAACGCGCACGATGTCGCCGTTCGCAAGCCCGCGCGCTTTGGCGTCTTTTGGATTTATCAGCACCGGCTCTCTGCCGCTAACCTCGGCGAAATTTCTGATGATCGAGTTGTTTAGCTGGCTGTGCAGGCGGTAGCGAGAGTGCGGGCTAACGACGTGGATCGGATACTTCGCCGTCTTTTTCGCATCGCCTAGCCACTCTTTCGGTTCGATCCAAGTAGGCATCGGCGGGCAGTCGGCATAGCCCATCTTGGCGATTACGGGCGAGTAAAGCTCAATCTTGCCGGACGGCGTGCCGAGGCGATTTTTGGCGGGATTTTCGCGGAATGCCGCAAGGCGCGTATATAGCGCGCTGCTCTCGTCGTCCTTTTCAAAGCGCACGAAGCCTTTGTCGTAAAATTCCTCGAAGCTAGGCATCGTTATATTTAGGCCTTTAGCTTGCTCTACGGCATCGGCGTAGAATTCCTTCATCCAGCCTAGCTCATCCTTGCCCTCGCTAAAGACCTCGCCATATCCCCAGCGCTTGCAGATCTGCTCGCAGATCCAAAAGTCGCTCTTGCTCTCGCCCATTGGCTCGATTGCAGGCCTGTAAGCGACTATATATTCGCCCGTAGCGCCCGTTTGGTTGATGTCGTTGCGCTCGACCTCGATCGCGACGGGAAGCACGATGTCGCTAAGCTTCGCCGTGCTCGTCCAGTAAGGCTCGGCGGTAATGACGGTGTCAAATTTACGCCACTGCTTGACGATATTATTCACGTCTTGATGGCGCGTGAACATCGATCCGCACGCCATATATGCGACTCTCATATGCGGCAGCTTGATTTTAGTGCCGTCATAATCGATCTGCTTGCCCGGATGCTCCAGCGCCTCTATGCTGCGAGAGGACGGGATGGTGATGTTTTTCGCGTTTTTCCAAGGCGCAGAGCCCGTGTTTTCATATTTTTCATCTATACGAGTGCTAAGTCCCTTTAAAATCGGAGCCACCTTATTCGTAGCGCCCGCAGAGTCGTATCCTAGACTAAATTCAAAGCCGAGCCCCTCCTTGCCGATATGTCCTAGCATCGCATTAAGCGCCACGAGCGCCCAGAAAGGCTGCTCGCCGTGATCGGCGCGTTGCAAACCGCGACCGATTAAAATCGTGCTCGGCTCCTTTGCAAGCGCCGTAGCAAATTTCGCAATAGTCTCCTCGCTAAGCCCGCAAATTTTGCTCGCCCAAGCTGCGTCCTTTACGATTTTATCGCTCTCGCCTAGAAAATACGCTTTAAATTTATTAAATCCGACGGTATATTTTTTGATAAATTCCTCGTCGTAGAGGTTGTTCGTAAAGAGATAATGGCACATACCGATGATGAGCGCGGTGTCGGTGTTTGGGCGCACGATGATATCTTCGCTGCCGAAGTAACGCGCGGTGTCGTTTCTCATCACGTTTACGCTATAAGTTTTGATGCCCGATTTTTTAAGCTCTTGCATGCCGATGTAGCCGTCGTGCGTAGGCGGAATGGATGAAATTTGATTGGTTACCGCAGGATCGGTCGCCCAAAATACGACGTTTTTGGCGTTTTTGACGATCGCTTTCCACGTAGTAGGCGCGTCGTAAACGGCGCTTGAGCCCAGCACGTGAGGCATGATAACGAGCCCTGCGCCGGTGGAGTAATCGCCGCTTTCCTCTACGTAGCCGCCTAAAATTTTAAGCATTCGGTGCGCTACGGTGCGTCCCCAGCCGATCTTGCCGCTGCCGCCCCACCAGTAGCACTCGCCGTAGATCGCCTCGGCGCCGTATTTGTCGAAATTTTCTTTCAAAGCCTTCGCCGCTAGATCAAGGGCTGTGTCCCAGCTAACGCGTACGAACTCCTCTTTACCGCGCAGTTCGCTCTTTGCCGCGCCTTTTGCCTTTAAATAGCTTTTGCGCACCATCGGATATAGCACGCGGTTTTCGTTCTGCACGGAATCGGGCAGGCTGTAATTCATCGTGTTTGGAAATTTATCGCCTTCGAAATCGCTTACCGAAACGATCTGCGATGAGTTTAAATTTAGCCAAAAAGTGCCGAATCTATTTGCGCCGAATACCTTTTTGTTATCAAAAATCGTCTGCGTGACCCCCTCGATCCTGCTAGCGTTTGCCACGCTTGCGCCTAAAATCCCTGCCTTTAAAAAGTCTCGCCTTTTCATCTGATCTCCTTTATCATTCAGGTTTTTTTGCGTTGTGTTGTAGGTATTTTATGATCAAATTTAGCTCGTCACCCTCGAGCGCTACGTAGTTTGCATTGATCATCTCTTGTAAATTTGCAGGCCACTGATTTGCCGTGAAACTCTTTGGCTCATGCAGGCGGTGACACGCCGAGCAGATCTGCTCGTAGTTTGTCTTTGCCTCCGCATAAAGCGCCTTAGCGTCCTTAGCTACGGCATCCGAGCCGATCTCGTAAATCCCCTCGACCTCATACCAGATCTCGCCGTAATCGTCCTCGAGCTTTTTGCCCTTTTTAAAATTTGCTTCGGCTTCGTTCGTAAAAATCGCATAAATTTCAGCCTCCTTCATATTTTTTTGTATTTGAAGCTGATAGTTTTCGCTCACGACGCCTTTAATTTTAATCTTGGTAACGCCGCCATCGCTGGATATTACCTCGATCGGCGTTAAAATTTCAGCCTCGCCGATAGTTTTTCCGTCCTGCGAGATCGCCGTGGTTTTAGAGATTACCTCTCCGCCGAAAAGCGAACACGCACAGATAAATGAGATAAAAATTTTCCTCATAAAGTATCCTTTCTGGGTTGTCTTTAACGCGAATTATAAATCAAAGATAAATTTAAATTTGTCGCGATTGCGACGAATTTATCCTTTTTATGTAAAATTTACGTGAAATTTTATGCAAAGAGCTGCTATGATAGATAGACTAAATAACGATTACAGCGAGAAATTCGACTTTTTAAGTAGGGAGCGGATTGCTAAATTTAGGCGCGAGAGCTACGCTCGCGGCGACGTGATCTACGCGCAGAAGTTTAAATTTATCATTCTGCTGCGCGGCAGAGCGAAGCTAAACTGCTACGAAAACGGCAAGGAATTTATCTTTAGCTTCGTAAAAAGCGGCGCCTACGTCTGCTTGGATAAAAATACTAGCCTTGAAATTTTAAGCGACTGCGAGACGCTACAGATCAACATCTCGGAGCTTTTTGAGCTGCTTGGAGACGAGTTTTCAAGCTCGATCATAAACGCGCTTATTAAAAATATCTACTCGCAACGGATTCTAATTAAAGAGATCGTCTTTGCGAAAATCCAGACGCGGATTTTAAATTTCTTAAATCGCATTGCAAACGCAGATAAGATCGTGGAGCTTCCCTTTAATATAATGACGCTGGCAAGCCTGCTCGGTGCGCCTCGCCAAAACGTCTCTCAGGCGATTACGAAGCTCGTAAACGACAAAAAGATCGTGAAATTAAAGGGCAATAGGATTAAAATTTTATAGTCTGAATCTGCGCGGCGGTCTAAATTTAAACACAAAAGGCTATTTTGAGCGAAACCGCCTAGTAAAAAGGGCTAAAACCAAAATGGAATTAGCCCTAAATTTAGCTTATTTGCAAAGCTTATGTGTGCTACAAAGCTGCGTTTAAAAAATCGAGCCTCTGCTTGCGGGTCGCAACGGATCGTCTCCAAAGCGGTTGCCTCCGTTAGTGCCTTGCTGGATAAAAAATACGATCAATACGATCGAACCTATTATCGGGATAAAAATTAACAGATAAAACCAGCCGCTTCTATCGGTATCGTGCAGGCGCCTTACCGCTACGGCGATAGAAGGTAAAAGTATTGCCAATAAAAAGATTGAGTTAATGAAACCGATCATTCTACCGGAACTCGTAACGGCATAGGTGCCTAAAAAGCCATCCAATACTAACGTTACGATTCCTAAAAGTGCCGCAAATAATGCAAACCACCAGTACTCTGAACGTGGTGCACGCCCCTCAAAATTGCAATAATTCTCTTTGAGACAAGTGCGAACAGACTCCATAAAAGTCATCTCAAACTCCTTTTTAAAAAATAAGATAAATTATATAACAATGGCACTTAAATTTGTCCTTTATATTGATTAAATTTTAAAATTTACCTCTGCCGTCGCGCTATTTGGCAAATACATTAAAATTTATCTCGAATGAACTTAATAGCGAGCTGTTTGATAAGCGGAGGAGGGTAGGTTAGGCGGAACAAATTTTGCTTTTTTGCTCGCGTTAAATGACAAAGTAGGGCGGCTACGACTGATACAATTATAATAGCGATTTTATCCGCTTGCCACGCCGTAGCCACTCAAATTTTAAAATTTACTTCTCTTTGCGGCTTAAAATTTTAGAAATTTTTACAGCGTCGTATCTTTTTGCTCTCTCCTCTAAAAGTTCGCAAAGCTCCTTCTGCTCGCAAAGGCCGCGAGAGAGCAAAAACTCCGCCGCAGCGTCGTCGTCTAGCATAGATACAAACTTAATAAAGCCCTCAAGATGCCTGCGATCGAGATCGGCAAAGCTTTGGAATTTTAAAATTTCATCCAAGTAGCGCAGCCTCTCGGCGCTAAATTTTTTAAATTCCTCGCTCGCCGTAAACTCCCGCATCTGCTTCGGCGGCGGCGCATCAATCCCGATGATCGACGATATATTATGTTCGTTTAAAAATATCACCTCGCTGCCAAGGATTGAGCCGACCGCGCCGCTAGCGTCTCGCCCGCCCTTTTCGATCAAGAACTTAAACGCCGCGAAATTATCGTTCGATACCGCATCTAGCAGCAATCCGTCAGCTTTGACGTCCGCGCCGTTTTGTACTAAAAGCTCTAAAAGCCGCATCGCATCGGCGCTATCAAAGTGATAAAGCTTCGCTGTCTCGCCGCTAAATTTCGAGCCGAAAAAGATCGCGAGCTTTAGCGGCGAGAAATAACCGCCGTCTCCGCCGTAATTGAGATTTGGTTTAAATTTAAGGATTTTTTCTATCCGCTCGAAGTCGAATTTTGAATTTCGCAGCACCTTCGGATTAAAAATGAAAGCGGTGAAAATTCTATCTTTAAACTCCCCGAAATCCTCGTCGATCCTGCCCCTGTTTTGCGCCGCGAAGGCTAAAAGTGCGTCCAAGCCCGCATCTATCTGCGCATCGCTAGCATTTTCATCGTAAAAAATTTCAAAATTTGGCTGCGATAAATTTGACTCTGCTTGCTGTGAAGCAGAAACTCTCGGGCCATCCTTAGCGGCGCCGAAAGCGCAGTCCGCAAGTAAAAGCCACAAAAAGATAAAATTTTTCATATTGCCCTCGCTTAAATTTTGCGCGATTATATCAAATCTAAGGCTAAATTTAACGGCGTCTTGAAATTTCATAAAAAGCAAACGGCAAATAAATTTAGCTCAAAAAAGCGCCTTTTGATTTTAATTTCGCTAGAATTAGCCGTAAATAACCTAAACAAAGGAGCGGCAAATGAAACTACTTTTTACTTTGATCTTGCTTTGTGCGGGGCTTTTTGCAAACACGTTGCAAGAGATCAGAAATAGCGGCGTCATCAGAGTCGGCGTCAGAGATGGCAGACCGCCTTTTAGCGAGATTAGCGGCGGTAAATTTGAAGGCTTTGAGATCGAGCTTGCCAATGCGATCGCAAAGGCGATTTTCGGTGCCAAACAAGGCGAAGTGCAGTTTGTCTCTCTAAGCGCCGCCGATCGCGTCTCATATCTAGTCAATAATAAAGTCGATATGGTCGCAGCTACCTTCGTCATTGATTCGGCGCGCAAAAATCATGTAGACTTCTCGATGCCGTATTTTTCGACCAATCTCGGCGTACTAACTCGCAAAGCAGACGCCATCAAAGATATATCGCGTTTGCGTGATATGAGGCTCATAACCGAAGAGGGCACGACCGTAGATAATTACCTCAAAAAAGAGAAATTTAGCAACGTAAGCTACTGCAAAAGCACAAGCGAATGCTACGCGATGATCCGTGACGGTAAGGCTGATGGATACGTCAATCTAAATATCACGGTGCTAGCCTACGCCGTCGTGGACGATACGCTCGAAGTGCCGTTTCAAAACTTCGGTAAGCCCGATTTTATCGGTATTGGCGTGCAAAAGGGAAATAAGGAGCTACTTGATTTCATC
>NZ_CALKTL010000128.1 GCF_937997405.1 uncultured Campylobacter sp.
CGGGTGTTTGAGATACTGCGCGGCTGGGGGGTGAGCTTTGCGGGCAAAAGCGTGCTCGACGTGGGCGCCGGTACGGGGGTTTACTCGCTTTATCTTGCGTCGCTGGGCGCCAAGGTCACGGCGATCGATAGCTCGGAGGGGATGCTGCGTGAGCTAAGGCGCAGCGCGGAGGAGTTTGGAATCCCTTTGCAAAACGTATTAAATTTAAGCTTTGCGGAGTTTTGCGAGCGGCTGAGCTCAAGCGGCTTTGCAGGCGTGGCGGGAAAAAATTTTAAAATTTATCCGCGCTCGCAAAGTAAAATTTCAAATGCGAAAGCTCAAGAAGCGCAGGCTTTAAATTTAAAAGACGCTGTGAGCAAAAACCGCGAGAGTGAAAATTTTAAAATTCCCGCAGTTTTTGACATCGCGTTTCTTACTATGAGCCCCGCTCTTAAAAGTGAGCGGGATTTTGAGGCGTTTTTAGCTTTGGGCGAGCGAAAAATTTATCTAAACTGGGCGAGCGAGCGCAATTCGTCTATGCTGGCGCCGCTGTTTGAGCGCTTCGGCATAGGAGCTAAAAGACTTGCTACCGCCGCCGAAAAGTTTGAGGCGCTGCTCGGGGCGCGCGACATCAAATTTAAAAGCGAAATTTTAACCGAGAGGCGCGAGCAAAAACGCAGCCTGCAAGAGGCGGTGCAAAACGCCGCGTGGCACCTACATATGGACGGCGCGAAGGCTAGCGAGCGCGAGATCGAGGAGATTTTGAAAAAGCGGGCTAAAGGCGGGATGATAAGCGATGAGATCGAAGCGAGTTTTAAGCTGTTTTATATTTAGCCTGGCGCCGCTTTTGGGGCTTTGCGGCAATCTTTTTACGCCGCTTGAAATGCCTAAATACGACCCACAAAAGGCGCGGCTGGGCGCAAAAATTTTTACCGATGTAAGATTTAGCCGCAAAGGTCGCTCCTGCGAGAGTTGCCATAACTTCTATCTAAACGATTCGGGCGCTTCGGTGCGCGACGGACGCGTGCCTACGCTAATAAATTCTTATTACTTTGATCGCTACTTAGGCGATTATAATTTCGCGGGCTTTGAAGCGCGGATCGCGACATCTGTTTTTGACAAGAATGAACTGGACGCGAGCGAAGATAGAATTTTAGAGCTTATCAGGAAGAATTTAGCCTACAAGCAGGCTTTTGAAAGTGCTTACGGCGAGGCAAATACGGCGAACTTCATTGATGCGCTGAAGGAATTTTTAAAGTCCAAAACGGCGATAAATTCCAAATTTGACCGATTTTTGCGCGGCGAGGTTAAGCTAAATGATGCCGAATATAACGGATATGTGCTTTTTGTGCGGCTATGCTCGGCATGTCACAACGGCGTTAGCCTAGGCACCGGCAGCTTTACTAAAATTCGCCCAAGCGCGGAAGAGGAGGATGCGCCTAGGCATAGGCTCACTTCCGATGGATTTGAGCTGCGCCGCGTGCCTAGCTTGCGCAATATCACGCAAACCGCGCCTTACGTAAACGGGCAGACGGATTTGCGTCTTGCGGTGCGGCAGATTGCAAAGGATCTGCTAAAATACGATCTTAGCGATGGGGAGCTTGATGCTTTGATGAGCTTTTTAGCTACGCTTAAAGGCGATATGACGGAGGCGCAGGATGAAAGATAAGATAATGTGGGCTTTGATGGTGGGGATTATGATATTAGGCATAATCATCGCCGGGAATTATTTCTCGTCGCTAAGAGATGTAGCGAGATTTAGCACGATTTCGCGTGAGCTAGCTTTGATCGATAACGCCGATAACCGCTTAAATATATTATTTGATGCAAAGATCGCAAGAAGGGACTTTTCGATCGCAAATGCCGATATGCGCGGCATCTATCAGGTGCTGCAAGCTCTGCAAAAAGATAAAATCATCGATAAAATCGGACTTAGCGGCGATGTGCGCGCGATCGGAAGCGCTTTTAGCGATAAAATTTCGCTTTTGGACGAGCTTGGGGCTTTAAATTCGCAGAATTTAATCCTTTTTCAAAGTCTTCAGCAAAAATTTTTATCCAGCGGCGCAAATGCGCAAAGAGCAAATCTCTACTCTCAAATTTTAGGGCTTAACTATAAAAATCGCTCCGAAATATCTGCTTTAAAAAGCGCGTTAGAAAGCGCAGATGCGTCAAGCCCCGACGAAGCTGCGTTTATAGGAATCGCACGGCAAATTTTAAGGAATTTCGAGCGTCAAAATATCATCGTAAGCGATAATCTCTCGTTGCTCAACGAGCGTTTCGCAAGTCTGCGCGAGCGATTTTCTTACGCTAGCGAGGAATTCTACGGCTCGTTTATGCAAATGACGATGCTTTACACGGCGGTGTTTTTGTCGTTTTTACTGCTTACTTACATCATAAATTCCAATGCTTTGCGTAGCAAACGCGCCCTCGCGCCCTATCGCGCGCTATGCAAGGAGGCAGGCGAAGCGATAGTTTTAGCAGATCAGAGCTTTAAAATTTTATACGCTAATAAAAGCGCGCTTAGCTTAAGCGGCTACGAACAAAGTGAGCTGCAAGGGAGCGATCTTGGAGTTTTGATGCCCAAAGATAAAGGGACCGAACTTCCTGCGATAGTAAATAAAAGCGCCAAAGATACGCGCCTACTTCGTAAAAACGGCGAGCTAGCCGACGTGAGCTTAAGACTAGCAAATATCGCCTCTGTATCCAAGCCGCCGCTATATGCGCTTTACGCTCATGACATCGGCGAGCGCGAGATTATGAAGCTAGCTCTTGCGAACGCGAAGGAGAGCTTAAACAATCAAGTCTATATCGATCATCTTACGGGCCAGGGCAACGAAGCAGCGCTATATGAGCTAATAAACGCCGAAAAAACGGGCGTAGCGATCTACATCACTATCGTAAATTTTGCAAATTTGCGGCTTTTTTACAAGGCGGAGACGACGAATGAAATTCTGCGCTCCTTTGCGCGTACGCTTGCGATGTGTATCGAATCGCACGAGATTAAAGCCAGTATCTTTCGCATCCAATCGGATGAGTTTTGCCTATTTTACGAGGGACTAAATGTCGCGCGCGACGTGGAGATCATAAACAAATATTTCACCGATAAAGTTTTCAATCTCCATACCACCGAGGGCTTTGCCTCCGCGCCTTTAAATATCACGATGGGCGTAAGCGAGCGTGCCGACGTAGCAGGTGGCGCAAATAGGGTCTTTCAGGCGGTTATGGCGATGTATGAGGCGCAGAGCAAAAACGAGCACGTAGGCTTTTACTCGCGCCCAAATGCGATTGAGGAAAAATATCTTCAAAACCAGATTATGATCAACACCATTCAAAATGCGATCAAGAAAAATCAAGTCTTTGTGCTTGTTCAGCCCATATTTGATATCACCCACCGCGATCCTAGTGGTAACACCTACGGCACCGAGGGCGGTGATTATGTCCCGTTAGTATATGAAATTCTAATCCGCCTAATCGATCGTTCGGGCAAGACGCGCTGCCCGGGTGAGTTTATCGATATCGCAAAGCAAACCTCGCTCTACATCCCGCTAACTCAGGTCGTAATAAACGAAGCCTTTCGCTTGCTAGACCGCTTCGCAGGGACTTGCTTTAGCATAAATCTTTCATATTTTGACATCGCAAACGAAGGTATCAAGGAGCTTTTAGAGCGCAAGCTCGCATCCAGCCCAAATGCTTCAAATCTATTCATTGAAATTTTAGAAAGCGAGGAATTTGACGATTACGAGAGCCTACGCAGCTTCATCGCCGTAGCCAAAAACTATGGCTGCAAGGTCGCGATAGACGATTTTGGCAGCGGATACTCCAACTACTATAGAATTTTAACGCTCGACGTGGATTACATAAAGATCGACGGAGCGCTCATCAAAAATATCGCAAACGACAAAAACTCGCGCGCTATCGTCGAAACTATCGCTAACTTCGCGCGCAAGCAGGGCTACGAGCTCATCGCCGAATACGTAGAAAACCACGAAATTTCAATCATCTTAGAAGAGATGGGGATTAAATATATGCAAGGCTACTTCTACAGCAAGCCGATGGAGCCCTCGAGGATAAAATTCTAATCTCATCTCGCCGCGACTTTATAGCCCGCCTTTTTAAATTTATAGCCCAAAGATCGCCTTTGCAAGGCGAGAAATTCTGATTTAGCAAGCCACCTCTTTAATTCATACGGAATTCATCTTGGCAAATACTACGCGGTTTTATCGCGAACTTATGGCGCGCCTTATAGCTAAATTCCCAAAAAGCTTACGCGTGGCAAATGAAGTGGGAGCTAAATTTAAAATTTAATGACGGATTTATGGACGAAATTTTGCAAAGTTCAAAATTTTAAAATTCCAAGCCGTAAAATTTTAAAATTTAAAATGCGCTAGCTGCAAATTTAGGGCTAAATTTTAAAATTACGTAGCGATAAAATTTTAAATTC
>NZ_CALKTL010000129.1 GCF_937997405.1 uncultured Campylobacter sp.
CGCGGCACTGGGCACGTCGTATTCAGAGCTGATCGCCGTTTGCTTTACGTAAGGCGCGTAAATTTTAAAATTTAACCCGCGCAAGCCTCTATTCGCCGAAAAGCCTCCAAAACTCGGGCGCAAATTTCGTCGGCGTAAATTCTATGATCTCGTATTTTGCGACGCCGTTTTGAAAGAACGGATCTTGCGCGATGATCTCATCAAGCTCCGCGCGGTCTTTGGCATTGATTAAGATAATGCCGCCGGTGCGAGGGACTTTGCGCCCCGAGCAGATAAATTTATCCGCCGCATAAAATCGGTCTAAAAACGCGTTATGCTCGTTGATGAAGCGATCGATTTCGCTAATTTCTTTAACGTAAGTGAGGTTTGCAATAAACATTTTGATCCTTTGTGAGATTTAAAGCGCGATTTTAGCATAAAATTCCAACGGATAAAATTCCCGCCGGAATTTTCGTGCGCTACGTTATAAAAAATATCGGCGAAATTCCGATTATCGCGCACGCAACTGCTGCGTAGCGAAGCTTTATCGCAGCAAGCGCGCAGATGTTTGCGAGCGCGAAAAGAAGCGGCGGAATTTGCGCTTGAAAGCTCGGCAAAGTAAAATTTAAAAACGCAAGCAGCGGCGTATCGAGCGCGCCGCCGAGCCCGAATAGATGCAAAAATATGCTTAGCGGATAAAAGATCACGAACGCGTATCCTAGCGGCATTACGCTAAGCTGCTGCAGCGAAGCGGTCGGGAAGAAATAATAGACCGCTACGTTCATGCTGAGCCAAACGTAGAGGTTAAAAAGTATGACGTTCTGCCAGAACTTAAATTTAGGCGCGAAGTGGTGCAGGTAGAGGAAAATATACAGCACGCCGAGGCAGGAGAAATAAAATCCGATCGAAAAGGCTAAGTGTGGAAAAAACGCAAGCAGAAGCGCGATGGTGAGAAAAAGGTTCGTAAATTTAAGTACGTAGAAATTTCGCATCGCAAGGTAAAACCCCACGCAGCACATCGCAAGCGAGCGCAGAAAGCTCGGCGTAAAATCAAGCACGAAGAGATACCCGCTCATCAGCACGATCACAAAGACGCTAAGATCGCGCTTAGCGCTGCGATACGGAAAGTAGCAATCCTGAAAATAGCGATATATCGGCATCACCAAGAGAAAGACCGTGCTAAAGATAATGCCTAGATGAAAACCGCTGATCGAAATAATGTGCGCTATGCCCCAGTTCGTCACGCTGGCGCGCAGCGGTTTTGAAATTTCGGTCGCAAAATACAGCGCGGAGTAAAGATCCGCCGTCATCTCATCTTTGTGTTGGGCTCGGACAAACTCTATGGCGCGCCATTTTGCTCCGGAGGGCGCAAGCTCGTCTCCGATTTTAAAATTTGGCGCGTAAAAGCGCTGCTTTAAAAAATCTAAAAATTTTACGTTTTTCGTTACGATGCCGATATTTACGTGCGCGAAGCGGTGAAATTCCCGCCCGAGCCCGGCAGTCGTGTAGAGGGTGAAATCCGCCGTTTTGAGCTTTAGCACCGTGTAGGTGCGGCCGCGCTCGTTGGTTTTGGCGTAGGCGTTTAAAATTTGCGCGTCGTAAAAGGCGTAGTTTTTCTCGCGGAATTCTCTGAATTTATAAAATTTCAGACCTAAATTTAGCGATAAAATTCCAAGCAAAATAAGCAGAAAGTATAAAATTTCACGTTTGCGGTAAAAGAGTTGAAGCTTCACGGACGGTTTCTAAGTTCGCAGTTCGCGCGACGGAATTTCAAAAGCTCGCGCGCGGCTAAATTTTAAAATTCCAAAGCTTTATGCCGCTCCGCCCGGTGGAATTCCGGCGGCGCGGTATAAAATTTGGTCTTAGCACGAATAATTCGTCGCAAACTCAAACGGCGTAGGGCGCGCCTCGTAAGGCCAAACCTGAGTTTCAAATTTAAAATGCTGATAGGTCTCGATAAAAAGCTCGCTCATTATCGGGCGCAGGTATTCATTATCGCGGATCACCGCCTCTAGGCTGCCGCGAAGCGTGTGCGGAAGCTGCTCGATGCCGCGCTCGCGAATTTCATCCAGGTGCAGCTTGAATAAATTTTCATCCATCGGCCCCACCGGCTCGGTTTTGTTTTTGATGCCGTCGATTCCCGCCATCAGCATCGCCGCAAATGCCAAATATGGGCACGCGGTGCTATCGGGGAAGCGCATCTCCGCGCGCACGGAGTTCTCGCCGCTGCCGTAAGGGATACGGATCGAAGCGGAGCGGTTTTGGCTCGAATAAGTTAAAATCGACGGCGCCTCAAAGCCTGGAATTAGGCGCTTATAGCTGTTGGTGCTAGGATTCGTAAACGCCGCGACGCTGCGCGCATGCTTTAGCACGCCGCCGATATACCATCTAGCCGCGTCGCTTAAATTTGCGTAGTTGCCCTTTTTGTAAAAGGTATTTTTGCCCTTTTTCCAGATCGATTGGTGCACGTGCATTCCACTGCCGTTGTCGCCGTAGAGCGGCTTTGGCATAAAGGTCGCAGTCTTGCCGTTTAGGTGCGCGACCATCTTTACGACGTATTTGTATTTTTGCACGTTGTCGGCGGCCTCGACGAGAGTGCCGTATTTGACGCCGATCTCGCCCTGGCCTTGCGCTACTTCGTGGTGACAGATAAAGGTCTCAAGCCCGATCTGCTCAAGTACTTTTAGCATCTCGGCGCGCAGATCGACCATCGAATCGACGGGCTGGACGGGGAAGTAGCCGCCCTTTACGCCCGGGCGGTGGCCGCTGTTAAAGCCGTCTTTGTAGTTTTTGCCGCTGTTCCAATGCCCCTCTTCGGTATCTACCTTAAACATCGCGCAGTTCATATCGTCGATGATCTTTACGTCGTCGAAAACGAAAAATTCATTCTCCGGTCCGAAGTAGCAGGTATCTCCAAGGCCCGTGGTTTGCAGAAACTGCTCGGCTTTTTTAGCGATAGAGCGCGGGCATTTTTCATAAAGCTCGTTTTTGTAGATGTCGTAAACGTCGCAGATGACGATGATCGTAACGTCCGCGGTGAATGGATCTAAAAACGCCGTCCCTACGTCGGGCTTTAGCATCATATCGGATTTATCGATCGGCTGCCATGCCGCTACCGAGCTCGCGTCAAATGGAATTCCGTCAGCGAAGTCCTTCGGCAGGCGCTTGTAGTTATAAGCGACGTGGTGCCAGGTGCCTTTCAGATCGGTAAATCTAAAATCCACGAACTCGACCTCGTTTTCATCGCAAAATTTAAAAAATTCCTTCACGTCATTAACAAATTTTCCCATATTTTTTCCTTTTTTCGCCCGTATTCGGGCTAAATTTAACGGCGGATTTTAACATTATTTAGTTGAAATTCGACTTTATCTGCGCCATTTTGCGCGTCGCGATTTTTAAAATTTCTCGCCGCCGAAAATTTTAAAATTTTAAAATTTCTCGCCGCCACGCCTTTTTAAATTTAAAGGCGGCTGGCGTTAAAATTTACGCCAGATTTACGAACTGTCGCTCGCGGTTTTTGAAAACTGCGATCCGCTCGTAGCCGAACTCGCGCGCTTTGGCGTAAATTTTATCGTAGTTTAGTGCTACTTGAGCTACCGAGTGCGCGTCCGAGCTAAGCGTGATCGGCACGTCCGCATCCGCAAGCACCTCCAAAAGCGCGTCGCTTGGATAAATTTCATTTGCGGGCTTGCGAAGCCCCGCGGAGTTTAGCTCCACGACGATGCCGCTTTTTTTGATCGCGTTTATCGCGCCGCCTGCCAAAACTCTAATATCTTTTTTCGGAGTAAATTTAAAAATTTTAATCAGATCCATATGCCCTAAAATGTCGAATTTACCGCTTTTGCACAGCGCGCAGATCAGCGCAAAGTATTCGCGATAAACGTCGTCTATTTCGCGCCCACTCCACTGATCTAAAAATTCCTCGTTATCAAAGCCCCAGTTGTTTAAAAAATGCACCGAGCCGATGAGATAATCGACCTCGCGCGCGAAAATCCGCTCATCCATTAGCTCTTTTTTCGTCATAAAATCGACCTCATATCCCAGCCGCACGTCGATCCGCCCGCTAAACTCGTCCCGCAGATCCCTAATCATCCGCTCATAAAGCTCCATCTGCTCGAAGCTCATTCGGTATTTTTGATCGAAGTTCATCGGCGCGTGATCTGCAAAGCCGAAAATTTCTATGCCTCGTGCGATCGCCGCTTCCAAATACTGTCGCGGCTCGCCGTTAGCGTGGTTGCAAAGATAGGTGTGGTTGTGTAGATCGGCTCGCATCAACTGCTCCTTAAATAAAATTTTGGCTAAATTGTAGTAAAATCGTGCTTAAAAAATCACTAGGAATGTATTTGAAAAAACCCGAACTCTTAGCTCCTGCTGGGAATTTAACGAAACTAAAAATCGCCCTAGCTTACGGCGCGGACGCCGTGTATGCAAGCACCGGCTCATTTTCGCTGCGCCAGCGAAGCGCGAAGGAATTTAGCAAGGAAAGCTTTGCACAGGGCGTCGCGTACGCTCACGAGCGCGGCAAGAAGCTCTACGCGACCGTAAACGGCTTTGCGACCAACGGCCAGCTAGGAAACATCGAAAGGCATTTGGAATTTCTTCGCGACCTGCGCGTAGATGGAATTTTAATCGCCACTTTGGGCGTCGCGAGCCTTGCGCGAGCCGTAGCGCCTGAGATTCCGATTCACGTCTCTACCCAAGCTAACGTGCTAAATTATCTAGATGCGCAGGTTTGGGCGGAGCTGGGCGCCGTACGCATTGTCGCGGCGCGCGAAATGACGCTCAAAGACGCCGTGCAGATCAAAGATAAAATTCCAAATTTAGAGATTGAAATTTTCGTGCACGGCTCGATGTGCTTCGCATACAGCGGGCGCTGTCTTGTTAGCGCGATGCAAAGCGGGCGCTTCAGCAACCGCGGAAGTTGCGCGAACGACTGTAGATTTAACTACGAGCTTTATGCGAAAAATCCCGAAACCAGCGCGCTTTTTCGCTTGCAAGAGCGCGAGGGGGAGGGGACTTTCGTAATGAACGCGAAGGATCTTAGCCTCATTTCGCACGTGCAAAAGATCATGCAAACGGGCGCGATCGACAGCTTCAAAATCGAAGGGCGCACCAAGAGCGAATACTACGTCGCATGCGCCACGAACGCCTACCGCGCGGCGATCGACGATGCCGCGAGCGATAAATTTGAGGCCAGTGTTTACGAGCGCGAGATCGCGACGCTTAAAAACCGCGGCTTTAGCGACGGATATTTGATAAAGCGCCCGTACGAGCGAGAGGATACGCAAAATTTAGACCGCAGCATCGAGCTTGGCACGCATCAGGTTTGCGCGATCTCGCAGGACGGCGAGTTTATAAGCGTCAAGGATAAAATTTTACCCGGCGTTTCGTATGAAATTTTTGCCCCGCGCGGCTTTGAAATTTGCGCTTGCGATAATGAAATCGGCGAAATTTTTGAGCTTGACGGCAAGCCGTATTTAAAATTTAAGAGGCTGCAAAGCCGTAGCGGTAAGGAATTTAGCGAGATTCACAGCGGCAATCTAAATGAGATTAAGCTGCCTGCGAAGCTCGCGGAGTTTTGCTTTTTAAGAAAGGAGATAGAATGAAATTTGTTTCTATAATAATGGGCTCAAAGAGCGATTACGAGGTCGTTTACGAGGCGGCTAAAATTCTAAACGAATTTGGCGCGGCGTACGAGATGATCGTATCTTCGGCGCACCGAAGCCCCGCCCGCACGGCTAAATACGTCGCGGACGCCGAGAAAAAGGGCGCGCAGGTTTTCATCTGCGCGGCGGGCATGGCGGCGCATCTTGCGGGCGCGGTCGCTGCGAATACGACCAAGCCGGTGCTGGGCGTCCCGCTCGGCGGCAGCGCGCTTAGCGGCGTAGATGCGCTGTATTCGACCGTGCAGATGCCTGCGGGTATCCCCGTCGCGACGCTTGCGATCGGCAAGGCGGGCGCAAAAAACGCGGCGTATCTGGCGGTGCAAATTTTAGCTCTAAACGACGAGGTGCTAAGCTCGAAGCTAAAGGCGGATCGCGCGGCAAAAGCGGAGGCTCTGAAAAAGGACTCCGAGCAGATCGAAGTGCTGCTTGAAGATTAATCTATGAAAATTTTAAAATTGAGCGAAGGCTTTGAAATTTGTGGGCTAAAGACTCGCACGAATAACGCGGATGAGATTAGCGGGCGAGGGGCGATCGCAAATTTGTGGGGCGAGTTTTTAAAATTTAACGCTAGCAGAAGCAGCGCCGAGAAAAACGAAATTTATGCTGCGTATTACGACTACGAAAACGGCGCACAGGGCGAATACTCCGCGCTAATAGGCACTTGCTCGAAGGAGCAGCACCATAAAGAAAGCCACGACGAAGCTTGCAAATCCGCGAAGCAGTGCCGTAAAAATGAGCGCGATGAAACCGGCGATAAATTACGTATCGAAGCGGGCGATTACGCGGTTTTTGATTTTGCGAACGAGCCTACGAGAGTAGGCGAATGCTCGGCTGAAATTTGAAAAATTTAAGAGCCGCGAAGAGCCTTTGAGACGGGCTTTGAAAAGCACTCGGAAGATAGAATTTAAATTTACATATCGATAAAAGGATAAAAATGACGTTTTCACAGATTATTTTGACACTTCAAAACTACTGGCACGAGCAGGGCTGCTTGCTCGTTCAGCCCTACGATATGCCCGCGGGCGCAGGCACCTATCATCAGGCTACCTTTTTGCGCAGCCTAGGAAGCAAACCTTGGCGCGCGGCATACGTGGCACCCTCGCGTCGTCCCACAGACGGGCGCTACGGCGAAAACCCAAACCGCTTGGGCGCGTATTATCAGTTTCAGGTGATCTTAAAACCGAGCCCGGATAATATCCAAGAGCTCTATCTAAAAAGCCTAGAGAAGCTGGGGCTAGATCTTAAAAGCCACGATATCCGCTTCGTAGAAGATAACTGGGAGAGCCCGACGCTTGGAGCCTGGGGGCTTGGCTGGGAGGTTTGGCTAGACGGCATGGAGGTGACGCAGTTTACCTATTTTCAGCAGGTAGGCGGCATCACGTGCGAGCTAATTAGCGGCGAGATCACCTACGGACTTGAGCGCTTGGCGATGTATCTGCAAAACAAAGACGACGTTTACGACATCGTCTGGGACGACAAGGCGGGGCTCGTGACCTACGGCGACGTGCATAAAAGGGGCGAGTTCGAGTTTAGTAAATACAACTTCGAGCTTGCGGACACCGCGATGCTTTTTAATCAGTTTGAAAACTGCTTCGGCGAGTGCAAAAGCATCCTAAAGCACGGTCTGGCGCTTCCCGCGTATGATTACTGCATGCTCGCAGCGCACACGTTCAACGTCCTTGATGCGCGCGGAGCGATCTCGGTCACGCAGAGGCAGGATTATATTTTAAAGATTCGCGATCTTGCCAAAAACTGCGCGCTTTGCTACGCAGATCCGCAAAAATATGTCGCCGAGCTGGACGCCGCAACGTGCAGTGATAAAAAAAGTGGCAAAGACGGCGGCGCGGCAAATGAGAGGGAAAAGAGCGAGAAGTGCGGCGTTAAAGGGGCTACCTCGGCGCCAGCTTCCTCCGCAGGCGTAAATTTAAAAAACGCTTGCGGCAAGCAAAATTCCGCAAATAAAACAGATAAAAGCGCAGAGTAGGATTTATGAAAACGGGCGAAATTTATGAAATTTTAAACGCCACCGCGCCATTTTGCGACGCGGAGGCGTGGGATAATAGCGGGCTAATGCTCGGAAACTTGGATGATGAAATTTCAAAAATCTATCTAAGCCTCGACGTTACTAGCGAGCTGGTGCACGAGGCTGAGGTGGGCTCGCTTTTGGTGGTACACCACCCGCTGATTTTCAGCCCGCTAAAATCGCTTGATCCGCGGCTCTATCCTGCAAATTTGATCTATGAGATGATCCGCAAAAATATCTCTCTCATCGCGATGCATACGAACTTTGACAAGCACGTTTTAAACGGGTTCGTAGCGCGCGAAATTTTAAAATTTGAAATTACGGATGAGCGGGAATTTTTGGTTTTCATGCGCGCGGATTTGAGCTTTGAGGCTCTGTGTGCGGATATAAAACGCAAGCTTGGCATCGAGCATCTGCGCGCCGTAAAGACGAAAAATTTTATCCGAAATATCGCGCTTTGCACCGGCAGCGGAAGCGAACTGAACCAAAGCTTGGGCGTGGATTGTTTCATTACGGGCGATATAAAATATCACGCAGCGCTTCAAAATTTAGAAAACGGCGTGAGTTTGATCGATATAAATCATTTTGAAAGTGAGCGCTATTTTGGGCGCGCACTCGCACCTTTCTTGCAAAAAAGCGAAATTGAAGTTATAATAAGCGAGCAAAAAAATCCATTTACGTATTATTAAAGGAAAAAGATGAACAAATATTTAAGCCAATTGGTAGAGCTTTGCGAATTCGATAAGCAGCTGGACGGATTTAAGCCTAAAATCGAGGCCGCACAGGAGAAGCTGAGTAAAAAAAGCACTGAAATAAACGGCGCAAAAGAACAGATCGAAACTCTAAATGCGGAGATCGCCGAGCTAAAATCTCAAATTTTACAAGCAAACGCGCAGCTGAGCGCCTTTTCGTCTAAGCTAAAAAGCACGGGTAAAAAAAGCGGCGCAGCAAAAACCGAAAAGGAGATCAAAGCCCTTAGCGTCGAAGAGGACATCGCAAAAGAGCAGCTCGAAGCCACAAACGAGGAGATCGAAAGGCTAGAAAAGATCGTAGCCGCAAAGGAAGCGCTCGTAAAAGAGCAGAGCGAAAAGCAAGAGGCGTTTGAAGCCGAGCTAAAAAGCTTGCAAGAGCAGGTAAGCGCCGAGATGGGCGAGGTCGAGGTCGCACGCGGCGGGATCTACGCCAAGCGCGATAAACTAATGCAGGCGATGAATCCAAAAACCGTCTCATTCTACGAAAAGATCCGCAAGTGGGCGGGCAATACGGCGGTCTCGCCGGTGCGCAAGCAGGCCTGCTACGGCTGCTTTATGCGCATAAGCGACAAGACCTATTCTGCGGTCATCAAAAGCGACGACATCGTAACCTGCCCGTATTGCGGCAGAATTTTATATAAAGAAGCCAAGTGATCTACACCGCCTTGGCGTTTTTGGCGTGGCTCGTCGCTGCGCCTTTTATTTTTATCCTAAGCTTTAAAAAAAAATACCGCACGAGCCTGAAGGCGCGATTTTTTCTATACAAAAACCCTAAATTTAGCCCCGCTGCGGTGCACTTTCACGCTTGCAGCCTGGGCGAGGTAAACGCTCTTGCGCCGCTAATTTCTAAATTTGAGAGCGTCGCGCTTAGCACGACCACGCAGACGGGCTTTAATGCGGCGTGCGCGCTTACGCCGAACTCTCGCTACCTGCCGTTTGAAAACTGGCTTCCGTTTTGGCTTACGGGTAGCCGCGTGCTGGTGATCTTTGAAGCGGAGCTGTGGCTAAATTTGATCCGTTCCGCTAAATCGCGCGGAAGCTACGTGGTCCTGCTAAACGCGCGCATTAGCGACCGATCGTACGCGAGCTATCTGCATTTTAAGTTTTATTATCGCAAAGCGTTTGAAAATATCGATCTGGTGCTTGCGCAAAGCGAGCTTGATGCGGCGCGGCTGCGGGAGCTCGGCGCAAAAAATATAAAGGTCGCGGGCAACATAAAAAGCGCGAATATCGCCGTTGCGACGAAAGACTATTCCGCCACGGCCGCAAATAGCTTCGTGCTTACGATCTCAAACACTCACGAGAGCGAAGAGGAGCTTATTTTATCAAATTTAAACGATTTTATAAAATTTCACGGCTCGCAGAGTGCTCTCGAAAAATACCCGCGCACAACGGGCTCTAATGGCGATAGGAGCTTGCTTGCGGCTGAGCTTCGCGACGAGCAGGGCTCGACCGAGCCGGTAAATTTAAACGCAACTTCTTTGGATGCGACGACTTCAAGCGACGCTTCATCCGCCGTGCCGAATACGATGCCTTTAAACGGCGCGTCTTTAAATTCTGCCGTACCGAATACGGCGCTTTCGATTGCCGCGCCGCAAAAGCTAAAAATCATCCTGGCGCCGAGGCATCCTGAGCGCTTCGAAAAGGTACGTGAAATTTGCAAGGCTTGGGCGCGCGAGCATGGGCTTAGCTTTGAGCAGTTTAGCGACGGCGCGGGGCTTGAGAGCGATTTTATCTTGCTTGATGCCTTCGGCGAGCTAGCGAATTTTTATAAAATTTCAAACGCTGTGATCTTGGGCGGCAGTTTTTTGCCAAAGATCGGCGGACACAGCCCGATCGAGGCGGCGAGCTTCGGCGTGCCGATCATAAGTGGGCGATTTTTTCATAATCAAAAGGCGCTGTATGCGCTCGTACAAAATATCGCTCTATGCGGCGCGGATGAAATTTCAAGCGCTTTAAAAGAGCCGCTAAAGGGCACGCAGATAGATAAAATTTGCGATCTGCAAGAGATAGAAAATTTAATCAAGGAAAGAATTTAATGCAAGAAAAAGCCTACAAACTGCTGGCGGCGCAGGAAAATATCTCGCACAACGAAGCCAAGGCCCTCATTGACGCGGGGCTTGTGAGTGCGCGCGGCGCAAAGATCGCTCTAGCGCGCGAGATGCTCGGCGAAAATACTAAATTTAGCGTGATGAAGCCCGCAAAACCCGCGATCATTTATGAGGATGAGAACGTTTTGGCGGTCAATAAGCCGCCCTTTATGAGTAGCGAAAATTTGGAAAAAATCTATAAATTCGGCCTTCTAAACCGCCTGGATAAGGAGACTAGCGGCGTCGTGCTGCTGTACAAAAACGAGGAATTTCGCGAAGCGGCGATTTTGGAGTTTAAAAATTTGCGCGTGAAGAAAAGCTATATCGCGATCGTGAAGGGGATCGTGAGCGAAGAGATGAAATTTGACGAGCCGATTTTGACGATAAAGACCCGAAGCGGCGCGTTTTCTAAAATTTCGCCAAACGGCAAGAGCGCATTTAGCGAGGTTTATCCGCTGATGATAAGCGGCAAAAAATCGCTCGTAAAAGTGCGGATCGAGACGGGCAGGACGCATCAGATCCGCGTGCATCTGGCAAATGCAGGATTCGGCGTAATAGGCGATGAAAAATACGCCAAAAGTCGCGCGAAGCGGATGTTTCTGCACTCGTACGAGACCGAAATTTTGGGGCTAAAATTTAAAGCTCCGCTAGGTACAAGCTTCAACGAATTCGGCTTTGAAATTCCTAAAGAGCTCTGATATTCAATGGCTTTTAAGTTAATTTTAGGTAACATCGCAAGTTTAAAAATTTTATAAGGGATCAAAGTGTTTGAGATCATAAGCGAGTCGTTTAAAAACGCGGTCAATAAATTAAAAACAATTGATGACGAAAAAGCTTTAAAAAACGCCTTGGAGACGCTAAAAAAGGCGCTTTTAAAGGCCGACGTGCACCACAAAGTCGTAAAGGATTTTTTGGCGCTTGTCGAAGCCGATCTTCGCATCGGTACGATAGGGCAGAAGCCGTTTTTGCAGTCCATCAAGACAAATTTGACTAAAATTTTAACGGCGCCTAGAGGCAGCAGCCAGGGATTTGTGTTCGCTAGCACGCCTCCTACGGTAGCTTTGATGACGGGACTTCAAGGAAGCGGAAAATCCACGAGCACGATAAAACTCGCAAACTATCTGAAACTTCGTAAAAAAAAGGTCTTGGTCGCAGCCTGCGACTTGCAGCGCTTAGCCGCGGTCGAGCAGCTCCGCCAGCTATGCGAGGCTAACGAGATCGAGCTGTTTTTTATCGAGGGCGAGAGCGATCCGCTAAAGGTTGCGGAAAAAGCGCTAAGCAAGGCTAAAAGCGGGCTTTATGACGTACTGCTCGTAGATACGGCGGGACGTCTTGCGATCGATGAGGCGCTGATGGCACAGCTTGCGGAGATGAAAAAAGCTCTAAATCCGCATGAAATTTTTTACGTAGCGGACGCTATGAGCGGTCAAGACGGCATTAAAACGGCCGCTAAATTTGATGAAGTTTTAGGCCTTACGGGCGTGATCTTAAGCAAATTTGACGCAGATACCAAAGGCGGCGTAGCTCTTGGTATCGCGCAGCAGCTTGGCATCCCGCTTCGCTTTATCGGAACCGGCGAAAAGGTTGCCGATCTGGAGGGCTTTATACCCGATAGAATCACCGGCCGCATTATGGGCGAGGGCGATTTAGCGACGCTAGCCGAGAAAACAAGCGCCGTCTTCGACGAAAGAGAAGCCAAGGCTCTGAACAAAAAGATCAAAAAAGGCGAGTTTAATTTCAACGATTTCGTAAATCAGCTCGAAAGCGTGAAAAAGCTCGGCAATATGAAAAATTTGATCGGCATGATCCCCGGGCTTTCCGGCATGGCGAATAAGATAAAAGATATCGATTTGGAAAACTCCAAAGAGATACTTCATATCAAAGCAATGATTAACTCTATGACGCCGAAAGAGCGCGAAAATCCCGATCTGCTAAATAATTCGCGTAAGCGCAGACTTGCTGCCGGCGCAGGGCTTTCGCAGGTGGAGGTGAACCGCTTTTTGAAGCAGTTTGCGGGCGCTTCGAAGCTTGCGAAGAAATTTTCAAGCAAGGGTGGTATGCAGGGGCTTGCCTCGATCGCTCAAAGGCAAAATTTACCGAGATAGCCTCTCGGTAGAGTTTGCAGATGTTTAAGTTTTAGCCATCTGCAAGTTCTAAAACTTACAAAAATTTAAGGAGAAAAAATGGCAACAGTTGTTAGGCTTACAAGAATCGGAAGAAAGAAGCAGCCTTTTTACCGCATCGTGGTAACGGATAGCAGGAAAAGACGCGACGGCGGCTTTATCGAGACGATCGGCTTTTATAATCCGCTAAAACAGAGCGATAATATCAAATTCGACGCGGAGCGTTTGGCATACTGGAAGAGCGTAGGCGCGAAGTTAAGCGATAGGGTCGCTCAAATCACAAGCAAATAAAATGGTAGAAAATTTTATAAAAGAATACGCAAAGTTGATCGCCGACTATCCGCAGTCCGTCTCTACGCAAAAGCGGGTCGGTGAAAACTTTACCGAGATCATCGTCTATGCCGACAAGGCCGACACCGGCAAACTCATCGGCAAGGACGGCAAAATGATAAACGCCATAAAGACCGTCATCATCGGCTATAAAGCAAAAGATCCGATCAATTATAAAATTACCGTCAAAGCCAAAGATGCCTGATGATCTTTTAGAGGTCGCGAAGCTCGGTAGGACTATCGGTCTAAAGGGCGCGGTTAAAATTTTTGATCGCAGCGACTTCCCCTCTCAGTTTAAAAAAGGCGCCAAATTTTATCTGAGAAACGGCGAAATTTTAGAAATTCTATCCTTCAACGGCACGAACTCTAGCGCCATTTTTAAAAATTACGAAAGCGTAGAAGCAGCGGCAAATTTAACTAACCAAATCCTTTACCGAAGCAAAGAGGACACGCGGAAATTTTGCAAATTGCAAAAGGGCGAGTTCTTTTACTTCGATATCATCGGGCTTGAAATTTACGAAGACGGCGCGGTTTTGGGGCGCGTAAGGGGCATATCGCAGATCGGAAGCGGCTATCTTTTCGAGGTAGAAACAGATGCAAGCTTAATCTCGCAGGCTTTGTCGAAAGAATTTTTTATCCCCTACGTGGACGCCTATGTGAAAGAAATTTCGCTTAGCGAGCGTAAAATTTTTACGCAAAATGCGCGCGCGATTTTGGAAAACTCATGAATTTTATCTTCGTTTCGCTGTTTGAAAATCTCATCGCGCCGTATTTTGAAGACTCGATTTTAAAGCGCGCAGTCGATAATAAAATAATCTCGACGCATTTTTTTAATCCGCGAAATTTCACGGCAAATCGGTATAAAAAGGTAGATGATTATATGATCGGCGGCGGTGCGGGGCTTTTGATCGGCACGGAGCCGCTTGCCGGGACGATCGAGCAAGTAAGAGCTAAATTTAAAAACGCCAAGTTTATCTACCTCTCGCCTGCCGGTAAGAAATTTAATCAAAACGACGCTAAGCGTCTAAGCGGCGAAGAGAGCCTATGCTTTATCTGCGGGCGCTACGAGGGGATTGATGAGCGCATAGTCGAAAGATATGTAGATGAAATTTTTTGCATCGGCGATTTCGTTCTTACCGGCGGAGAGCTCGGTGCGCTTTGTATGTGCGATGCTATAAGTCGCAACATAAAGGGCGTTTTGGGCAACGAAAGTTCGCTCGTCGAAGAAAGCTTTGAAGGCGGAATTTTAGAGGCGCCCGCATTTACAAAGCCCGATGTTTTTGAAAATTTACCTATAGTTTCAGAGTTTTTAAAGGGTAATCACGCTAAAATGCGCGATTTAAAAAACCAAATGGCGCTATGTAAAACAAGGTTCTTCCGCCCGGATATGTACCGAAAGATCGCCAAAAATAAAGGAAATTTATGAAAAACAAGTATATCCAAGCGTTTGAGGACGCTCAGATCACAAGCAAAAGTGTGCCTGATTTCCGTGCCGGCGACACCTTAAAGGTAGCCATCAGGATCAAAGAGGGCGATAAGAGCAGAATTCAAAATTTTGAAGGCACCTGCATTGCGCGCCGTGGAAACGGCGTCGGCGAGACTTTTATCATTCGAAAGATCGGCGCTAATAGCGTCGGCGTAGAGAGAATTTTCCCGATCTACAGCGAGAGTATCGAAAGCATCGAGGTTCTAAGAAAAGGACGCGTTCGCCGCGCGAAGCTATTTTACCTACGCGACAGACGCGGTAAATCGGCTAAAATCAAAGAGCTTCGAAAATAATCCTTTAAATTTACGCTTCCCAATTCAAAAGGAAGCTCTTTTTATAATGCGCGAGATTTTAAAAAATTTCGCGCAAAATCTACTCACATTAAATCTAAAATTTTACAACTTTTCCATTAAAATTTTTAATTTTAAACCGCCTAAAAATCGTCTTTTCCGATAGAAAAAGATAAAATATATCCTGATTTTATTTGCGTTTAAAAATATTACTATAAAATGCAAATTTTAATTTAGAAAGCTCGCGCTAAATTCGAGGATTCGGCCGAGTAAAAATTTATTCAGTAAAGAGCAAGATGTGATTTTTTTAGGCATTGACGTAGGATCAACCACTGTTAAAACGGTAGTTTTAAACGAAAAATATGAAATTTTAAGCAAGAGCTACGAGCGGCATTTGGCAAAGCCCAAAGAGCTGGTGCTGGATAAAATTTTGCAAATCCAAAAAAGCTATGCAGGCGAGCAATTTAGCGTCGCCATAGCGGGTTCGGCTGGCATGGGTATCGCCAAAAATTGTAAAATTCCGTTCGTCCAGGAGGTTTTTGCTACCTCGCTCGGCGTCAAACGGATGTTTCCGAAGACCGACGTCGTCATCGAGCTGGGCGGCGAGGATGCTAAAATTTTATTTCTCACGGGCGGACTTGAGGAGCGGATGAACGGCTCGTGCGCGGGCGGCACCGGCGCATTTATTGATCAGATGACCAACCTTTTGCATCTGGATATCACGGAGCTCGACCGTCTAAGCTTTGCGGCAAATAAAATTTACCCGATCGCCTCACGCTGCGGCGTGTTCGCCAAAAGCGACATTCAGCCGCTACTAAATCAAGGCGTTAGAAAAGAGGATATTTGCGCTAGTATCTACGCCGCGGTCGTCGAGCAGACGATCTCGGGGCTTGCGCAGGGTCGCGAAGTTAAGGGCAATATCCTGTTTTTGGGCGGCCCGTTGTTTTTCCTAAAAGGCCTTCAGGCGCGCTTTAAAGAGGTGCTAAAGCTCACCGACGAAACCGCGACCTTCCCCGACATTGCGCCTTATTTTGTGGCTTACGGTAGCGCGCTGTACGCAAAAGATACGGGCGAGATGTTAAATTTAGATGAGACGATCGCGCTTTTAAAAAAGGAGCCTGACAGGACCGCGCTGGAAGCCGAGCCGCCGCTTTTCAAAGACAGAGCGGAATTTGACGAGTTCATCGCCCGCCATGCCCGCGCGAGCGTGCCTAAGGTGGATATCCACACCTACAGCGGAGATGCGTATTTGGGTGTGGATTGCGGCAGCACCACGATCAAAGTCGTACTGATAGGCGCAAACTACGAGCTACTCTATAAATTTTACTCCTCCAATAAAGGTGATCCCGTAGATATCCTGCTGCCGCGTCTTAAGGAGCTATACGATCTTTGCGAGGGTCGCATCAAGATCAAGGGCAGCGGTGTTACCGGCTACGGCGAGGATCTCATTAAAACCGCCTTTCGCTTCGATTACGGTATAGTCGAGACGATCGCGCATTACAGCGCCGCACGCCACTTCAATCCGAAGGTCGATTTTATCATCGACATCGGCGGTCAGGACATCAAGTGTTTCTCCATTAAAGATGGCAATATCGATTCTATCGTGCTAAACGAAGCGTGCAGCTCGGGTTGCGGCTCGTTTTTGCAGACCTTTTCAAATTCTTTGGGTTACGACATTAAAGATTTTGCAAACCTAGCCCTTTTTGCGACTCATCCCGCTAAGCTTGGTAGCCGCTGCACGGTATTTATGAACTCTTCGGTTAAACAGGCTCAAAAGGACGGCGCTACGATCGAGGATATCAGCGCGGGTCTTGCTATTAGCGTCATAAAAAACGCGATTTACAAGGTCATCCGCGTGCGAAACGCCGACGATCTTGGGCAAAACATCGTAGTGCAGGGCGGTACTTTTTTAAATAACGCCGTGCTACGAGCTTTTGAAAAAGAGCTCGGCAAGGACGTGATCCGTCTAGATATCAGCGAGCTTATGGGTGCATACGGTGCGGCGCTTTTTGCCAAAAATAACGCAAACGAGCGTACCGATATGATCAGTCGTGCAGAGCTTGAAAGCTTCACTCATCGCAGCGAATTTAGCGTCTGCAAGCTCTGTACGAACAAATGCCCGCTTACGATCAGCTACTTCGGCGATACTAAATTTGTCTCGGGCAATAAATGCGAGCGCGGCGCGGGTAAGGAGATCCGCCACGACATCACGAATTTATTCGAATTTAAAAACGAGCTTTTGAAAAAATACCGCAAGCCGCCGAAGCAAGACGCACCGCGAGTCGGAATTCCGTTTGTTTTGAATATGTTTGAGATGATCCCATTTTGGAGCGCGTTTTTTGAAAATTTAGGCATGAGCGTCGTGCTGTCGCAAAAGCCGCGAAAAGAGACGCTGTTTTTAGCAAGCCAAAGTATACCGAGCGATACCGTCTGCTACCCGGCTAAAAGCGTGCACGGCCACATCTACGATCTGCTAAATAAGAGCGTCGATTTTATCTTTTATCCGTGTATGAGCTACAGCCTCGATGAAAATATCAGCGAGAACTGCTACAACTGCCCCGTAGTCGCATACTATCCCGAACTGATACGCGCGAACGTAGGTGCGCTGGAGGAGAAAAAATTTCTCTATCCGCACGTGGATCTTAATATGCAAGATTCGTTTTGCAAAACGATGCAGGCTGAGCTTGCGGACGCCGGGTATAAATTTCACTCCGACGCCGTGAAAAACGCTGTCTTGCAAGGCCTTAAGGAGCTGCAGAACTATAAAAATACCGTTTTAATAAAAGGCGAGGAAACCCTAAAAGAGATACAAAGTAGCGGTGCTAGCGCCATTGTGCTAGCGGGTCGTCCGTATCATATCGATAAGACGATAAATCACGGTATCGATCGCTATCTAAATTCCTTGGGCTTTATAGTGCTTAGCGAGGACGCGCTGCCGCTTAGCAGGGTGCAGACGAAAAGCCTTAATCAATGGACCTACCACGCCAGGCTTTATAGCGCGGCGCGGTTCGTCTGTAAATACCCGCGCATGCAGCTGGTGCAGCTAGTGAGCTTTGGCTGCGGGATCGATGCGATCACGGGCGACGAGGTGCGCGACATACTGCGTCAAAACGGTAAAATTTACACTCAACTTAAAATCGACGAGGTTACGAACCTAGGTGCGGTCAAGATCCGCCTGCGTAGCCTAAAAGCGACTATGATAGAGCGCGAAAGGCAAGGCGCGCAACAAGAAGCAAGAAAGGATGCGCGCTAATGTTTGCTAAATTTACAAAAGATATGAAAGCGACCCACACGATATTGATCCCTACGATGATCGATCCGCATTTTCGCTTTATGCAAGGCGTGCTGCGCGACGAGGGCTATAAGAGCGTCTTGCTCGGCGAAAATCGTCAAAATATCGTCGAGGAGGGGCTTCGCAGCGTGCATAACGACATGTGTTACCCCGCGCTGCTCGTCATCGGGCAGTTTATCGACGCGCTAAAAAGCGGCGAGTTTGATACGCACAAAGTAGCGCTTCTCATCAGCCAAACGGGCGGCGGCTGCAGAGCGAGCAACTACATAAATTTGCTTCGCAAAGCGCTTGAGGACAGCGGCTTTAGTTATGTCCCCGCGATCTCGTTAAATTTCGGCTCGCTAGATGAGAATGAATTTAGCCTAGGCAAAAAATCGCTTCTAAAGCTCTTTGCCGCGATATTTTACGGCGATTTGATGATGGGGTTGTATAATCAGTGCAAGCCCTACGAAAAGATCAAAAATCAAACGAATGAAATTTACGAACTCTGCGCCGAACGGATCAAAAATTTGACCGATCAAAGATCGTTTTTCAATCTCAAGAAAAATTTCAAATTTATCCTCTCGCAGTTCGCTAAAATCGAGCGCGATGATAAGCCGCGAGTAAAAGTAGGCATCGTGGGCGAAATTTATCTCAAATACTCGCCCATCGGCAACAACGGCCTAAACGCCTATCTCATCCGCGAAAACGCCGAGCCCGTAAATACGGGGCTGATGGACTTCGTGCTTACCTGCATCTACGATGCGGTCTACGATAAGCAGCTCTACGGCAAGGGCGGTACGGCGTATTACGGCTCGCTTGCGGTCGCTAAAGTGGTGGAATTTTTCCAGCGCATGATGATTAAGCAGATGAAGCGCTTCGGATTTCGCGCGCCGAGCCCATTTAGCGAGGTTCGTGCCGCCGCTGACGGCTACATCGGTCACGGCGTGAAGATGGGCGAGGGCTGGCTGCTGACGGCGGAGATGGTCGAGTTTATGCGCCATGGTATACAAAACGTCGTGTGCGCGCAGCCCTTCGGCTGCCTGCCAAACCACATCATCGCGCGCGGAATGATCCGAAAGATCAAACAGAACTACCCGCAAGCAAACATCGCCGCTATCGACTACGACCCGGGCGCAAGCGCGGTAAATCAAGAAAACCGCATAAAGCTGATGCTTGCTAACGCAAATAGAAAGTAGCCCGCCACATATCAAAAATGGCTTTGGAATTTTAAATTCTAAAGCCTGACATAAAATTTTAAAATTTAAAAGCAAGCTCGCGATGACGGTTAAATTTTTGACGCACAAATGGCTCGCTTCCTTTCGCGAAATTTCCTCGAGATTTTAAAATTTTAAATCTCGATAGCGCTCTTGTGCTTCTTTTACCTCTTCCGCGCATTCCGGCTTCAGTTCTTGTGAAATCTCATCGGAATTTCATAAAAGTCCGCGCGAAATTCTACGCGTCGCCGTCGCGAAATTTCGCGCAGAATCCCATTTTGCCACGTCATAAAATTCCACTCTCATTAAGGCAAAATTTAATACAATCCGTCTTTAAATTTTACGAAGGAAGTTTATGAAATTTTGGATTTGCGGCGTGGTTTTGGCACTATGCTGTGGAGTTTTTAGCGGATGCGCGAGTAAGAATTTGCCGGGCTACATGCAAGGGCGCGAGCATATCATCGCTATGAGCGCGGCGTCCGGCGGTCAGCTGCGTATGAGTGGTGAGATTTACGATTATGTATTTGATGCGAATCTTAGCGCCGTGCGCGCCAAGGTCGCAAGTCTGGCGTCGCTGAATAAAGACGCGATAAGGCGCAACGTAAGCATGCTCACGATCGACAGATATAACGAGGGTAGCGATGCTGCGTATATCCAGCATGAAATCGAGCTTGTAAAATACGATCTACCGCTATCCGTGCAGGCTAAGCTGATGGATGATCCAGAGCAGCTGGAGCCCGCGTATAGTTCTACGTTTCGCTACTCTTATCTGATCGAAGGCAAATATTTTAAGCGCTTAAAAGATCACGACGAGCTGCGCAGATCGCACCGCCTAAGCGTGCCGATCGAGTATCCCGCGCGTATAGCGGTCGATAGCGGGATCAAAAGCGAGCGCGATGCGAAAATGGATACCGATATACAAGGACTCATCGTAATGCCGCTAATGATGCCGGTGCTGCTTTTAGGCAGTATCCTAGACGGCTAAAATCGATTGAATCACGGAAGTGAAATTTTATTGATTTAAATTCTAAAATAGTGGCGGACAGAGAGGGATTTGAACCCTCGAGCCCCGGTTAGAAGCTGCACCCTTAGCAGGGGTGTGGTTTCGGCCACTCACCCATCTGTCCACAAAAAGAAATTGCATTATACATAACTAATCTAATAATGGGCTTAAATTATCTCGCATCCATCTTATGGCGACGCGGAATTCTATCTCGCTTTGGCACGGCG
>NZ_CALKTL010000130.1 GCF_937997405.1 uncultured Campylobacter sp.
TTGACATCGTTTTGACCGACTTGGATGATTACATCGCCTACCTCAAAGCCGTAATCATCGGCTTTTGAGCCATCTTTGACGCTTAAGACGAGGGCGCCCGAGACATCGTCGTCGAGGTTATATTTGCGGCGCAAGCTGTCATTTAACGTCCTTAGCTTTAGCCCCTCTATTGCGCTTTTTGAGTCCTCGCCGGCTGAGCCTAAGGTGGTGGAGTCGGATTTCATCGCGTCTAGCTTGATAGTCGTGCTCTTGCTTTTGCCGTCGCGCTCAAATTCTACATCCACTGAGCTTCCTGGAGCCATTGAGCCGATTAAATTTTTTAGCTCGTTGGCGTTTTTGATAGATTTGCCGTTTATTTTAGTGATCAAATCGCCGCGCTTGATACCTGCTTTATCGGCTGGCATGTCTTTTTCGACGCTTGAGATCAGCGCGCCCTCTTTGCTTTCATAGAGCTCTTTTTGATCTTTAGACATATCCGAAATCGTAACGCCTATAAAGCCACGCTCGATCTTGCCATTTGTGATGAGCTTTTCAGCGATCTCTTTTACCATATTTGAAGGGATCGCAAAGCCTACGCCGTTATTTCCGCCGCCGCGACTTAAAATAGCGGAATTTATTCCCAAAAGCGCACCGCGGCTATCTACTAACGCACCGCCTGAGTTGCCCGGGTTAATCGAAGCGTCGGTTTGGATGAAATTTTCATATTGATTTAACCCGATATTGTTTTTATTTAGCGCCGAGATTATGCCTTGAGTGATGGTGCCGCCCACGCCGAAAGGATTTCCGATAGCAAATACAATGTCGCCCTCCATAGCCTTGGACGAGTCGGCAAATTTAACCGCAGAGAGGTTTTTTTCGTCGATTTTAATGATTGCAAGGTCGGTTTTAGGGTCGGTGCCGATTACCTTGGCTTTATACTCTTTATCGCCTTCTAGTAGTGTAACTACGATTTCGTCGGCATTTTCTATTACGTGATTATTTGTGACAATATAGCCGTCTTCGGAGATGATGACACCAGAGCCTAGTGAGCTTCCCTCACGCTCTTGTTGTTGCGGAATGTCAAAGTCGAAAAATTGCTTAAAAAACGGATCGTCAAACATCTGTGACATCGGGCTGTTGCCTGCTTTGATCTTGGTTTTAGTCGCGATATTTACGACGGATTTTTTCACGTCCGCAACGGAGCTGTGATACGAAAGCACGACATCTTGATTAAAGCCCGGATTTACGCGCTCATAATTGCTTGGAGCTTCTTTAATGTCGATACTGGCGCCAAAAAGCGCACCTGCTAAAGCTATCGATATGATGATCGATTTTTTCATTTTTGCTTCCTTTGTGATAATGAAATTTTGGCGGAATTATAAATTTTGTCCGCTAATATATTCCTAACGCAAAATTAAAATTTATAAATAGAATTTAGCAAACTTGATTGACACTCACTAAAGTTTTATGATATAATCTACATAAATTTTAAGATTTTAAGGATTAAAATGGCAAGTACAAGCAGTTTATACGAAACCTTAGGCGTGGATAAATCAGCAAGCGCCGAGGAGATTAAAAAAGCTTACCGCAGGCTAGCTCGCAAGTATCACCCGGATATCAATAAAGAACCAGGAGCTGAGGATAAATTTAAAGAGATCAACGCTGCGTATGAAATTTTAAGCGACGAGAAAAAGCGGGCGCAGTATGACCGCCACGGCGACGAGATGTTCGGCGGACAGAATTTCCACGATTTCGCGCAGGGCTCGGCAAACATGGGTGATCTAAACGACATCCTAAACAGCATTTTCGGCGGCTCCTTTGGCGCGAAAAGCTCAGGCTCGCGCGGCGGATTTAGTTTCAGCTCTTTCGGCGGTGGCGGCGAAGGTTTTAGTGGCTTTAGCGGCAGTAGTTTCGGTGGCGGCTTTGGCGGCGCGCAGAGCCTAGATACGCACAGCTCGATTGAAATTCCTTTTGAAACCGCGATACAAGGCGGTGAGATGAGCGTGCGCGTAAGCGGCGAGACAGTGAAATTTAAAGTACCCGCAGGCATCAACGCGGGCGAAAAGCTGCGTATCAGGGGCAAAGGGCAAAGATCGGGCGCACAAAGCGGCGATCTAATTTTAGAGATAAAAATCGCGCCAAGCGCCGAGTATACGCGCGAAGGCGACGATCTTTTCAAAAAGATTGACGTGCCTTTGAAAACGGCGATGTTTGGCGGAAAGGTAGAAATTTCGACGCCAAGCAAAAGCGCAACGATAAAGATCGCAAAAAATACCAAAAACGGGCAGAAATACCGCTTAAAAGGCTATGGCGTGCAAAACCGCAAAAGTAAAATTTTAGGTGATCTATACGCGGTGGTAAATGTCGTTTTGCCCGATGTCGATTCGCTGGGCGAGGACGTCAAAGCCGCGCTGCAAAAGCTATAAGGAGGCATCAAAATGCATGATTACGATGAGCCGGTTTATCTCATATCGATAGTCTCGAAGGTCTTGGATATTCATCCCCAAACAATACGTCAATACGAGCGCGAAGGGCTCGTGAGCCCGGGTCGCACCGAGGGCAATATGCGACTATATTCGGCGCACGATATGGACCGCATACGCATGATTTTAAACCTTACAAAGGAGCTTGGCGTCAATCTTGCGGGCGTGGACGTGATCTTTCACTTGCAAGAAAGGATCGCTGAGTATGAGCGCGAGATCGAGGAGCTACGGGCTAGAATTTTAGAGCTTGGCGGAGAGACAGACTAAGGTCTGCAAGATAAAGATTTTAAAGCTCAGCAAAAAACGAATCCCGGTGCTATAAGCTGAAATTTTAATGCTATCAAAAAGCAAGATCGCCTCGCAAGCGTAGATTCAAGCGATAAATTTTGATTTTCAGAGAGGATTTGCGGGCGCGTTAAATTTCGCGTCAAATTTAAAGTCGCACCAAATAAACTCGGGCGAATTTTCTTGCGATTAAATTTAAAAGCCATCTTATATAATTTAGCTTTAAAATTTAAAATTCCAAGCCGCGTTAGATTTTAAAATTTTGCCGCGAACCTCTAAATTTAGCGGTAAAGTACGACATAATTTCTCTATTTTTAAGCGGGATTTTAGTAGAATCACATTATAAAATTTACCCGTAAATTTATATGAAAAGATAGAATTTCATCGATTATCGCCTCCGGTAAATGGTCGCATAATGTAAAACTTGACAATAAATTTAGCGCTAAATTTTATGCATAATCTTACAAAAAAGGGAGTTAATGGAGCTTGTTATAGAGCTATTTCTTGCGATCACCGCGCTTGCGATAGTGCTAAATATCGTCTTTAAAATTTTTGAAATTCCCACCATCATCGGCTATATCGTCGCGGGCGTGTGCTTTTCGCAGATCTATAGCTTAAGCAGTGTCGAAAACGCCCATATGTCTGAGCTGGCGGAATTTGGCATTGTCTTTTTGATGTTTACTATCGGGCTTGAGTTTAGCTTCCATCACCTGATGAGTATGAAAAAGGACGTATTTTTTAATGGCATACTCCAAGTGCTTGGCACCGGTATTATTCTAGCGCTCATCATCGATCAAGCTTTCGGCGGAAACATAAAAACCGTGATGATTATCGGGCTTGCGCTCGCGCTTAGCTCTACGGCGATCGTGCTAAAAACGCTCAACGAAACAGGCGAAATCAACCAAAACTACGGGCGCAAGGTGCTTGGCATCCTGCTATTTCAAGACCTCGCCGTCATCCCTATCTTGCTTATGATTGACATATTCGGCTCGACTGACAATACCCCCGTGAACTATCTAATCTTAAAAACCGCCGTAAGCGCCGCCATAGTGGTAGTGATCCTTTTCGTGCTCGGCAAATTTGCTTTTAACCGCTTCCTCTACTACGTCGTAAGGACAAATTCTAAAGAAATTTTCATCGCGACCATCCTTTTTACCGTTGTGGGGGCTAGCTTTTTGGCGCATGTTTTTGGCTTTTCATACACGCTGGGCGCGTTCATCGCAGGCATGCTCATCGCAGAGACCGAGTATAAACACGAGATAGAAGCCGATCTGACGCCGTTTCGAGACATACTGCTGGGGCTTTTTTTCATCACGATTGGCATGCAGATAAATTTTGAAGTCATCGTCTCGCACTATGGGCTGATCCTGCTCGCTATTATCGTTATAATGGCGCTTAAAACGGTTGTGATTTACGCGATCTTATTTCTCTCGACCGGTAAAAGGATAGCACTAAAAGCGGCGCTGTCGCTATGCCAGATAGGTGAGTTTGCGCTTGCGATCTTTTCGCTGTTGATGAGCCGCGATATGCTAAGTAAGGAAAACGGACAAATTTTAATTACAGTCGTAACCGCGACGATGATTTTAACGCCGTTTATTCTTAAGAATTTAAACAAAATCGCCAACCGCTTCGAGTCCAAGGTTGAAAAGCTCGAGGATGAGGAACATAAAACTCAAATCCCTCCAATGAAAAATCACATCATTGTAGCAGGCTATGGCAGGATAGGGCAAGAAGTTGTGCTACGCCTTAAAGATCAGGGGCTGCTATACGTAGTCGCCGAGAGTGATTTAGAGCTCGTGGATCTGGGCAAATCGCGCGGAGAGAATATATACTTTGTAAATATAATGCAAAAAACTGCGATCGACGAGCTACATGCGCGCGATGCGTCGGTCATCATCCTAACGATCGCAAATCAGCAAAAGCTCGATATCGTCGCTAAGATGCTAAACGGCTTTAATTTAAAAGCAAATATCATAGTGATGCATACGGGCGCCGATCCGCAAAGTGAGCTACAGAGCGAATACGGCGAAAATTTTATCTTCGTAAAAAAGGAGAGAGTAGTAGCCAATGCGCTTTTACAAGAGGCGCTGAAATGCAAGCTAACGCAGTAGCCTTGAGCGTTTAAGATCAAATTTAAACGCATTTGCTATGCCTAAAATATCCATGCTTCTTTATTCTTGCTTCTACACTCGGCCAATTTGAAGCATTTTAATGGGTACAGATAATAGATATATTTATAATAGCTGACTTGCAAATTTAAAGGTGTAAAGTGCTGCTTTGGATTGATTTAAATTCTAAATTTAAGCTGTCATTCCACAGCAAAAGGATACTCCGACAAGGAGCTGATGAAGTATATTCGCGCGATAAAGTTATTTAAAAATTCGTTTAAATTTTACTGATTTCACTCTTTTATCTCTTTATAAACGCTTAAGTTGCGTGCTAGGCAAACAAGGGTAGTAATAACGGACACAGGCGTCACTGCTAGAAGATAAAATAAGCCAAAAATAGCTCTATATCGCTAGATTCATTACCGCCGCCAGCAAGCTATAACGCTATAGTCATAATGGGATAATACAAAACCAATGTCACAATCGCAAAATTTTCTATCGCGAAAATCGTATTGCTTTTTTCGGGATTTTCTACGAAAAGTTTGCTGTATCTGCGCTTTGAAAAGAAAAATATAATCGTGCAAACGGCGCTAACTATAAACGCCCAGTGTAATTCGTACGAATTTGGTAAAAATAAAATCAAAAAGACCGTTGTCGCAAAACTCGCGAAAGTAAATCTGATCAAACGGTGAAGTTGATATTTTTGCTTTAAATTTTTTGCAATTCGTGCTAGAGCTTTGCCGTACTCCAGCGCTTCCTCTTTGCTTTGGATAGATTCTGTTTCAAGGCTCGCGTCATTAAATTTTTGCTCAAATTCAGCGGCTTCATCTTGGGCACCTTGCGCCTCGCCGTTTGTTTTGTTAAAATTTTGCTCGCCGGAAATTTTATCAGCGATGGCTCCGCTAATTTTTGTTTGCGATTTTGGTGCCGGTAGATACACGGTCTCATCGGCGTCAAATTCCGGATTTGCGTTATATGTTATTATCGCCACCAAAATAGCAATAAAAATAGCGGGTATAATCTGACGCGTATCCCAGTCTATGTGATATTTTATCTGTAAATAAAATCCGATTAAAGCATAAAGGACGTAAAATATCGCAGCCACATGTATCCATATAAGCATAAAGGCCTTATCTGCATCACTAAATAAAAGCAGGGCATATTTTTTATACTTCAGCCTGTTTAGGCAGACGAGTATATTTATCGCAGATAGCGCGAGCATGCATAAAAACGACATTATGGGCGCATCATTTACAAACGTAAGAAACACGACGATATAAATCAGGAAGGTCAAAAGTGCCCCGAAAAACAGATATCTACAAAAGCGAAATCTATCGTAGCTTTTTAAAATTTCTTGCGGAATTTGGCTGATGTCCGCGGGGATTTTGTCTTTTTGCATTTTTACCGCCTTTCTCGGTTATTTTAACTCAAATTTTGCTTTTTTACTCCGTAGCGTTTTAAATTTAATGAAGCGAGATTTTTTGACTTGCTTCTTTTTTAGCGGACAAGCGATCCCGATTTTGCATTAAATTTTTAAAAATGAATACTTACCGGCTCTTGCAATTTTATCGATAAAATTTTTGGCAGGCTAAATTTACGCTTCTTTTCTAGCTAAATTGAGCTTCAAAATTTATCCTGCTTCATTCATAAAATAAGGCAACTAAGCTAAAGCTTATCCGTTTTATCCACCCGCACGAATGCCCAGTACATAAACTCTTGCCTCGGTTTGTATTTGTAACTTACTAAAATCAACCTTGATTATAAATTCATTTGCGTAGCTAGTTTTAACAAGCCATCGTTGAAACTGGGCACCTTTTTGTCCCAATGCTCGGCAATTTTTTTGCCAAAGCAGAGCAAGTCTTGAGCTGTTTTTGAAATTTGGCTTTGAAAAATGGGGCGAGCCGCCTAGCATTGCCCGATGGATAATGAGTACAAATATGCCGTTATCTTGGGACTAAAGCTATAAAAGCTAACATTAAGCAAGTCAAGATATAATTTCGCCCCAAACCTAGGTAGATGTCCGAGCGGTTTAAGGAGCACGCCTGAAATGCGTGTGCGGGGCAACTCACCGAGAGTTAGAATCGCTCCCCGCCATTTTTTAAATCTATTAAATTTTACTTAGTGTTGAGGATAGGTATGAAAATTTTACTCTTAGGCGCTAGCGGAAGCCTTGATGGCTACGTTATAGGCGCGCTCTAAGCTCCTACATAGACTCAGCCAAGATTATAGAAAACTAAGCTCTTGACTACACGCTGATACGTCCGCAGTGGTTTAGTTGTGCCAACGAGATAGACTGCAAGGTTACGAGCTGGGCAAAAAAGGGAGAAATTTAAAAACGAAAATGACCAAATTTCAAGAAAATCTATCGCAAATTTGGTCAAAAGATGCCTGATCGATAGCTTTGGCATAAAAGATAGCCTAGGCATCAACAAAAAAGAAATTTAAAGGACAAAAATGATTGAACATTTACTACTATTTTTGGCTTTGCTAGCTATCATTATCGCTTTAGTGATGATCTCAAACAGCCTAAAAGTAGCCTATCCGGTGCTTTTAGTTTTGGGCGGTCTTGCCATTAGTTTTGTGCCAAATTTACCCACCATCAGGATCGACCCCGAGCTTATTTTCATCATCTTTTTACCGCCGCTTCTTTACGAGGCCGCATGGGCAAACTCGATAAAAGAGCTCTACAAATGGCGCCGAACGATCGGCAGTTTCGCATTTATCGTCGTTTTTATCAGCGCAGCAGCTGTTGCCGTGATAGCAAATTTAGTGATCCCCGGCTTCTCGCTCGCCCTTGGCTTCATGCTTGGCGCCATCGTCTCGCCACCAGATGCGGTGAGTACGGCTGCGATCCTTAAATTTGTCAAAGCACCGCGCAGGATCAGCGCTATTTTAGAGGGCGAGAGCCTTTTAAACGACGCATCATCGCTCATCATCTTTCGCTTTGCCGCAGTGGCCGTGACGACTGGGCAGTTTATATGGTATAAGGCGGCCGCGAGCTTTGTCTGGATGGTGGCTGGCGGTGTTTTGGCTGGTCTTGTGGTGGCGCTAGCGGCCTACTTTTTGCATAGGATCTTGCCAACCGATGAGAACAGCGATACGATCATGACGATCACGACGCCTTATATCATGTATATTTTAGCTGAGGAGCTTGGCGCGAGCGGCGTTTTGGCGGTGGTTTGCGGCGGACTTTACCTCTCGACAAAACGAAACGAAATTTTCACCGCTTCAGCAAGGATCCACGCCGTGCCCGTTTGGAACAACTTTATATTCTTGCTAAACGGCCTTGCCTTTACCATGATCGGCCTTGATCTACCTCAAATTTTAGACGGACTAAAGCATAGTGGCGTATCGCCGCTCGAGGCGCTATCTTACGGCGTTTTGGTAACTGCCGTACTCATCGTCATTCGTCTCATGGCATCTTATGGAGCCGTTTATATCACGATGTTTATGAAGCGCTTTATCAGCGTGGCGGACGATCGCAACCCTGGCAAAGCTACGCCGTTTATCGTCGGTTGGGCAGGTATGAGGGGCGTAGTCTCGCTGGCTGCGGCGCTCTCTATCCCCGCTATGGCTGGTAGCGAGCCATTTCCGCATAGAGATCTCATCTTATTTATCACCTTTGTAGTTATCTTGCTAACGCTCGTAGTTCAGGGACTAACTCTGCCGCTACTCATAAAAAGTGTCAAATTTCCAGACTTTAACGACCACATGCCAAACGAGCTAGCCAGAATCA
>NZ_CALKTL010000131.1 GCF_937997405.1 uncultured Campylobacter sp.
CGCAAAGATCTGACCGCACTTCAACGTCGCGAACGTGCTGATGAGTTGATTGATGAATTTAACATTGGTCATATTCGAGACAATTTGGGGCAATCACTCTCCGGCGGAGAACGTCGTCGCGTGGAAATTGCGCGTGCCTTGGCAGCAAATCCGAAGTTCATTTTATTAGATGAACCTTTTGCCGGCGTTGAACCCATTTCGGTGATTGATATTAAGAAAATTATCAAAGACTTACGCGATCGCGGCTTAGGTGTGCTGATCACCGATCACAATGTGCGGGAGACGCTCGATGTGTGTGAGCGCGCCTATATTGTGAGTTCCGGTAAAATGATTGCTACCGGCACACCTACTGAAATTATGAATAACAAATTGGTAAAAGACGTGTATTTAGGTGCCGATTTCCAACTATAGCTTATGAAATTTACCGAATTATTAACGCCTCAGACCCTTCGTCAGGGAATGATCTCTTCCAGCAAAAAACGTGTGTTTGAATCTATCGCGCGCATTGTGGAAGAACAATTACCCATGGAAAATGGGGAACAATATTGTTTTGATTGTTTATTTAATCGTGAAAAATTAGGCAATTCCGGTTTAGGTGGTGGCGTTGCGATGCCGAAAGGCCGTCTGCCACAAGGTACAAAACCCATTGGTGTATTTATTCAATTAGAAACCCCCATTGAGTATGATGCTGCCGACAAACGGGATGTGGATTTAATTTTTGCGGTATTGATTCCGGAAAATATGTGTGGCGATTATGCCCAGTGTCTGCCGAAATTGGCTGACTATTTAATGGATAAATCACTGTGCAAACAGCTGCGTTCGGCAAAAAGTGCGGATGAAATTTGGAAAATTTTGCTTTTCTTCTAAATTTAGTGATATTTTGCACCTTGGTTTTTATGTTTTTTAAGATGCGCAAAAGCGGCGAGCAGGCGGGCAAGCCGCAGATCGCCACTGACATCACGCGGCTCAAAAGCATCGGCGAGCTGAGCGTTTTTAAAATTTACTCCAAAGAGATCGTTACGCGCAAGCAAAACGTAGGCAGCGGGTTGCTAGGCTCGCTCGTCTCGCCGTTGATGACGAAAAAGCAGATCGCCATCATCTTCGAGTTTGAGATCGAGTTCGTTTACGACCTGCTAAGCCCCGAGTTTGCGATACTACCGCAGGGCGAGGATCGCTACGAGATCAAGATGCCGCCGTGCAAATACAAATACTCGATCAAAGATATGAAAATTTACGACGAGAAAAACGCCAAACTGCTGCCGTTTCTGCTGCCTGATTCGCTAAATGGGCTATTCGGCGCGAGCTTTGATGAAAGCGATAAAAACCACCTCATCGACGACGCAAAGGATGAGGTCAAGCAGCTCTCGCTAAAAATCATCAACGATCTTGGCGGCAAGATCCACAAATCTGCGACCGACACGCTGGAAGCGATCGCTAAGAGCTTCGGCGCGAAGGAGGTCGGATTTATCTTCCAGGACAAGGCGCTTCAAACGATCGATATAAGCTCCAGCGAGATCGCAATCGACAAGTCGCTAAAATCGCAGATCGAGAAGTAGATGGAGCTTTTTAAGGCGCTTTTTAAAATTTACTTCGCCCGCATGCTCGCGTTTATGGATGCCTGCGCAAGGGCTTGGCAGCGATTTTATGAGCCGATCAGGCTGCGCAAAGAGAAAAAGCGCCTGCGCGCGAAAGGCTATTTTACCGAAGATGCGACGTGGGCGGAGTTTTTCGCGGATTTTAAATTTTGCAAATGCTTCATCATTAAAAAAATCCTCTATCCAAACTTCTATGCTATCAAAAACTCCTCCAAATGGGAGGCGGGCTCAAAGCGGGCGAGTTTTTCGGTAGGCTCGTTTGCATACGACGAAATCGCGTGGGTGTGGGTGCCGCGAGCCTTCGACGGCGGGAGGAAAAACGATCTGGAAAAGCTAAAAAATCTACTGCAAAAAATCCCCGCGCTGCGCTACGAGCAGAGCGACACCGGGATTAAAATTTTCGGCTACGAGTGCGCCGAAGGAGCCTTATAATTGTATAAAGCGGCATTTGTTTGATTTCATCTTTGCCTGATCTTGTCGAGGGTCGCGCCGATACGGCTTAAAGCTTGCACCGCGTAGCTAAACGGCGGGCGAGTTTTGGCGGCTGTGTCTTTGACAAACAGCGCGTGCGAGCGTGAAATTTTATCTTTGCAAACGCCCCGGCACGGTCTAAATTTAAACTCCGCGCGAGTATAAACGCGAGCAAATTTTATCTCTGCGTCTGGCTCCATAGACCCTTTGCTTCGGCGGGGTTTTTTATATTAAGCCACGCAAGAAGCAGCACTACGGACGCTAATGGATTTAAGATTAAATTTAGCAGTTCCATGCAATTTATGACGCCCATCGTTATAGCGGCGGGGGCCGGTATTTTGAACATCATGCCGTGGATGATGTCTGCGGCGACATCAACGATTAGCAGCGCGGCGTATACGGCGAAAAGCCCGCATCCCGTGGCGGCGCGCAACTTAAAATTTATAATTATCCAAGAGAGCGTAACTGCAAATATCAAATACGGCACGTATATTTGCAGCCTACTGCAATCACATCTTCTGAGTATATAAATGGCTGAAAAATATAGCAGCGCCACAAGCGCGATGCTATAGGCGTATTTGAAGATTATAAAGACCTGCGGGCCCGTGATATTTTGTATATTTTTAAGCGCGTGGTAAAGGAATGTGAAGGCAAAAATCCACACTAAGATTTGAGAATCCAAGTACGCGATCTCGCCTTTTATAGAATACGCCGCGCTGCCGACCAGTAGGCAGAGCGCGCCGAGCGTGCCTTGCAGCTTCGCTCTTTGAAAATCTTCATTCATTTTACATCTTTAAATTTTAATGTGCGGTTTGCTGCTTGCACTGCGCAGATGAATGGCGGGCCAGCATCATTTCTTCCTTCTCCAT
>NZ_CALKTL010000132.1 GCF_937997405.1 uncultured Campylobacter sp.
ACGGAAGTGGTCGATACGAACGATATCGTAGATTTTAAAGCTTTCACGCAAGCGTAACGCCGCTGTTTAAACTTAGCTCCAAACCCTCATCCGTTGCGCGCTCGCGATACTCGATCCGCTCACGATTTAAAGCGCCTTTCACCGCCGCAAGGTCGATGGGAGCAGGACAGCCCGATAATATCCAAGGCTCTATTTCGATTTGCTGCGCCCTGCTACCGCCGAAATTTAGAGGCTCGCTTCTGAAATGATCCGAAAAAATCATAAAAATTTCGTCCTGAAAAAAGTGAAACTCGAAGGCGTCGTATCTTAAAATTTCAGCCCCAGCACTCTTAAAGCTTGCGTCCGCAGGGCCGAATATCGCGACGATCTGCGCGCAACTCAATCCGCTTTCTACGCCTGCAAACTCGCCCGAGCGAAGAAATTTTAGCATTTTACCTCTTTGACGGCGCTTGAAAGATACTGCGCGCAAGCAAAGCCTAATGAAATTTAGCGTCCGCGGCCGCAAAAAAAAACGGGCGGGCGCAATCAAAAGTGCGCGGGCGCGTCTTATAAATTTTACTCGCTATACGCGCCGAATTCTAATACTGCGCTCGCGATATGAGCGAATACGGATGCCAGTGCCGCCGTTACAAACCCTAGCTTTCAGCCTTATATCGCACCGCTACCTGCGAAGCGACAAACCGCGCAGATCCGATATTTACCGATTAAAATTTCACAAGCGTTGTAATATCCGAGTTTAAGAAGCGATTTTATAAATCCGCTTTAGCTCATCTGGCGCTGTATTAAGAGCAAATAAACTCGTTCGAGTGCATTAAGGCTAGCCGAAAACCCTTTTTAGATGCGCTTCGTAATCTCTCATAAAACGCTCTACGTCCGGGTTTTTAATGACGTCGTTGCACATAAAAGTAGGCAGCCTTTTCGTGCCTAAAAACTCATTTGCCTTATGAAAATGCAAATAAACGCCGTCCACGCCCACGCCCTCGAAAAAATCGCCCGGCTTATCAAACGCCTGAAGCGGCGCATTCCAAGTGACGCTTAGCATGTGCGATTTGCCTTTTATCAGCACTACGCCTGGGCCGATACGGCTTGCCAGCCCGCCTGTGCCGTAGCCGTCGTTTGGGCTTGCGCTGTGCCGCCCGTCGTTTGCCACTATCTTGCCTATGCCGCCCATAAACACCTCGTCCACGTATTTTTTGACCAACCAAGGCTCGCCCATCCACCACGCGGGCATCTGCCAGATCACGGCGTCCATCCATAGAAATTTTTCCACCTCGCCCTCTATATCGTAGCCCTCATGTATCGTGGTCTCGCGCGTTTCGTGCCCTAGGGCTTGTAGCGTTTCTTTGGCTAGCTCGTGCAGCGTCTTGCTTAGC
>NZ_CALKTL010000133.1 GCF_937997405.1 uncultured Campylobacter sp.
ACGCGGGGCGTAAGATCAAGGCGGATGCTTGCTTTAAGGTTATCGGCGAGAGCGAAAATTCTGCAAGCGGCAGCGCAAATTTTAAGAGAGGCGAAAATTCCAATCCCGCAGGGCAAAATTCTATCGTGCAAAATTCCGCTACTCAGAATTCTACCGCCACGGCGCAAAATTTAAATGATAAAAATTTGTCCGAGCAAGGCCCCGCTGCGGCAACACAACCAAGCGACGCCGCAAATTCGGATCAAATCCACGCCGCAAATTTAGAGCAAAATTCCACCGCGAGCGACGATTTTGGCGATTTCGAAGCCGAGTACGCCGCTAACGAAAACAAGCCGCAGTATTGGTTCACCTCCGAAAAGATGCGTATCATCAGCAAAATAGATGATTTTTTGAAGGACAAAAACGTCGCCGGGCACGAGTTTATCGGCAACGTAAGCTCGCTCGCATCGCTTTTAAAGCTCGGCAAGCAGATTAATCAGGGGCGCGATCTGGACGATCTGAGCCTTGCTCTAATCTACTCTGAAATGCCCGCAAACTACCGCGAATTGGTGCTTTCGCCCTTTGTAAATATCGAAGCGAACGAGGCGCACTTTAGCATCCGCACGATAGATAGCGATCCACGCTTGCGCAGAGCGAAATTCCTAAAAGATCTACAAAGCGGGCTAAATTCTTTGCTCGAGGGCGAGCAGGCAAGCGCACAGATCAGCGGCATAATGGTGCTTTACAACAATATGCTTCAAAGCCTGATGAGCTCGCAGATAGGCACTCTGGGTATTACCGTGCTCGTGCTTTTCGTGCTTTTCGTGATCATCTTTCGCTCGTTTTCATACGCACTTATCGCGATCGTCGTAAATTTAATTCCGCTTTGCGCCTGCTTCGGCATTATGGGGGTTGCGAGCATTCCACTAGATATCATGAGTATCACGATAGCGGCGATTAGCATCGGTATCGGCGTTGACGACGTCATCCACTATATCTATCGCTACAAGCGGGAGTTTGCGCGCCTGGGCGACGAGGCCGCGGCAATCCGCGCGAGCCACGCAAGTATCGGATACGCGATGTATTATACGTCGTTTGCGATCATTTTGGGATTCAGCGTGATGATGATGAGCAATTTCTGGCCTACGATCTACTTCGGGATGTTAATATGTCTGGTGATGAGCCTGCTGCTTTTGGGCGCACTCATAATCCTGCCGTCGCTAATAATGAGCCGAAAGGGCTTAAAATTTAGCCTCTTTAAAGCTAAATAAATTTTATCTCGCTATAATTCCCGCATTTGGAGAGGATGGCGACCTGGTGGCGTCTGCGGACTTCAAATCCGATAGGAGGGCGGTTGACCGTTTTCCGGGGGGTTCGATTCCCTCCCTCTCTCGCCGAATTCTTTTAAAATTCTATCTTTAAATTTTATCTTTCACGCTTTTAGCCACGTACTTCGCGAATTTATATCAAATTTCGGCTCTAAATTTATCCGTTATTAAACAGAGATGGATAGCATTGCTCGTTAACTTTTCTTGAAGGAGCGCGTATAAAATACGCATTAGGTGCTGCGCTTGCGGCATTTATTTTTGCAGGATGTGGCGATGACGATGTGGGGCTTGTGAAAAACTATACTTTGCCTGATTTCAAGTCGATGAGTATTGGCACGGCGATCGAGGGCTCGAAAATCTGCAAAAATATCACGTGGAGCAAAGAGGAAAACGGCGGATTAAAGACGGTTAAGATGGTCTGCGACGTGGATGTAGAGCAGAGACTTAAATCATATAAACAAGAGATGTTGGACTCATCTTTAAAAAGAGTTATGACTTTTTATGAGGGCAAGGCTTACGACGCGCAAGGCTTGTTTAAGCTGGCAAAAGAATACTGCAAGCTAAACGAAGCCAAATTCCAAGAAACGCTTAAAACCAAAGGCAAAATAGAATTTGAAGAAGAATGGAAGTCGGTCGATTGCGACGACAAACTAAAAGGGGAGATACTAAAAGAAAGCAATACCGAAATCTACATAGACTCTATTATGGAGTGCTTAAAAGCAGCCATTTATTACTCGCAAATAACCGCAGAACAATTGGACGCGAGCTTCGGACATAAAGAAGGCGGATCATCAAAGCTTGCTATCGAGCTAAATTTTATCGTAAATGAGGGTAAAAGCGTAAATCTGTCTGATAAATTTAAACTTATCACGAATGGCAAAGAAGATCCCGTGAATAAAATGAAGTCAAAAGATGTCATAGCAGGCTTCTACGAAAGGCAATAAGCGCCTCATCTCGCGGCTAAATTTGATGAAATTTTAAAATTTAGCCGCCTTTTTATATCAAAATTTCATTCAAAATTTTATGTGAAGTTTTAAATTTAAAGCGCGGCGGAATCAATTTCGCCTGCCGCGCCGTGAAATTTTCCGCCGAATACAAGCTTATTTATCGTGTCCTTGCAGATACGCAATCGCGCTAAGTGCGGCAACCGCGCCGTCGCCTGCCGCGCAGACGACCTGTTTAGGCGCATCCTGTCTCATATCGCCCGCCGCAAATAGCCCGTGCACGCTTGTTTGCATCTTTAAATTTACCGCGACCTGTCCGCCAGGCGTGATGTCGCAGATGAACTTGCCATCATCGCCCTTTAGCACCTCGTTTCGCACGTCAAGCCCCACGAATACGAAGATCCCAGGCAGCTGCAGCTCGCGCGTGGCGCCGCTGGTTTTATCCTTGACGACGACGCCCGTTACGCCGCTTGCATCGCCCTTGATCTGCTCTACGAGCGCGTTTGTGATGAGCTCGATATTCTCACTTTCGCGCACCTTTTGCACTGTCGAAGGCGCAGCACGAAATTCGTCGCGGCGGTGGATCAGATAGACTTTAGAGCAAATTTTAGCCAGATACAGCGCCTCCTCTAGCGCCGTATCGCCGCCGCCGAGGACGGCAACCTCTTTGCCCTTGTAAAAAAAACCGTCGCAGGTCGCGCAGGTACTGACGCCGCGACCGAAAAACTCATCCTCGCCCTCGATCCCCGCGCGGCGCGGAGTAGAGCCCGTAGCGACAATAACGGTACGCGCGCGTCGTGTTTGATCGCCCTCGAGATAGATAGTAAAATTCCCGTCGCCGTCTTTTGAGACGCGCAGCACGCGCACCATCTCGTGCTTCAGCCCGAAGCGGAAGCACTGCTCCTGCCAAGGCGCCATAAAGCTCATCCCGTCGGTCACCGCGGCGACGCCCGGGTAGTTTTCCATCTCGGAGCTTGAGGTGATCTGCCCGCCGGGCATCCCCATCTCAAACATCACGACATCTTTTAAACCGCCTCTTGTAGCATAAAGCCCCGCCGCTAGCCCCGCAGGACCGCCACCGATAATTGCTAAATCTAACATTTTTTCTCCTTAATTATTTTATTAAGTAAAGCCGCGAGCGTTAAATTTACGAATTTAATTAATAAAATGATGAGCGAGAGGAGAAAGGGCGAAAGCCGCCCTTTTGAAATTTACAGAAGCGAGTTTAGCTTGTCGGCTATGATCTGCTTGGATTGCGCGCCGATGAGCTGAGCTTTTAGCTCGCCGTCTTTGAAAAATAGAATCGTAGGGATCGAGCGCACACCGAACCGCACCGCCAAATCCTGCGCTTCGTCGGTATTTACTTTGCAAATTTTAGCCTTGCCCTCGTAATCGTTCGCAAGCTCCTCGATGATCGGGGCGATCATACGGCACGGCCCGCACCAAGGTGCCCAAAAATCGACTAGCGCGACACCCTCTTTAATAACGTCGAAATTCTCCGAAGTAAGCTCTATATACTTTCCCATAATGTTCTCCTTGTGTTAAAATTCCGCGGATTATAGTTCATTATCTTAAATAAATAATAAAAATTCTAATTCAAAAAGATATGTTGGCGATAAATTTTATCTGCTTTGGATAAATTTCCACGACGTCGATCTGCCACGGCTCGTCCGTATCGCAGCTCATCAGATAAAATTCCGCCGCCTTTAAAATTTTAGCCATCTTGACGCCCGTCACGCGCTCTGCAGCGTCGTAATCGCCGCTCGTGGCCTTCACCTCGACGAAGTGCAAAATTCCGCCCTTACGCGCGATTATGTCGATCTCGCCGAAACGGCAGCGGAAATTTCGCTTTAAAATTTCAAACCCTTCGCCGCGTAAAAATTCTGCCGCACGGTTCTCGCAGGCAAAGCCGAAAATGTATTCTTTTAAGCTCAACTTAGCTTTCGATCCTGATCATAAAAGGCTTTTGCGTGATGAAATTTTCGCCGTTAATTACGCTTATTGCGCGCTTTATGTCCTTCTCGCAGCACGTATGCGTCGTGAAAAACAGCGTCACTTCCTCATCCGTTTTGAGCTTCGGCTTTTGCAAAAAGCTGTCGATCGAAAGATCGTTTAAGCTCATAATGTTCGTAAGCTTCGCGAGCACGCCCTTCTCGTCGCGCACGCGCAGCCTGAAATAATACTTCGTGCGGATCTGCTCGCTCGGCAGAATTTGCATAAAATTTTCACTCGGCAAAATTTTATATCCGAGCATCGGATTTTTATTATCGCGCGCAATGTCGATGAGATCGCTTATAACCGCACTTGCCGTAGCGCTTCCGCCGGCGCCAGGGCCGTAATACATACTCTCGCCGACGCAGTCTCCGTAGATGCTCACGCCGTTCATCACGCCGTCTACTTTTGAGAGCATTTGATCCTTTGAAATGAGCGCGGGATGGACGCGCAGCTCGACTTTATTGTCGCATGCGCGCTTAGCCACCGCAAGCAGCTTGATTATAAAATCAAATTCGCGCGCAAAATAGATATCCTCCTGCGTGATCTCCTCGATCCCCTCGATTAGGATATCTTCGGGGTCGCCGTGCACGCCGTATGCGATGCTAGCTAAGATCAAAAGCTTATGCGCCGCGTCGAACCCGCCGATGTCAAAGCTTGGATCGGCTTCGGCGTAACCAAGCTCTTGAGCTCGCTTTAGCGCGTCCTCAAATTTCTCGTTTTTTTGCATCATATTAGTAAGGATAAAGTTGCTCGTGCTAGCCAGGATGGTCTCGATCTCCTGACCTCATGATCCGCCTGCCTCGGCCTCCCAAAGCCACCGTGCCCGGCCTGCCCCTTATCGCTC
>NZ_CALKTL010000134.1 GCF_937997405.1 uncultured Campylobacter sp.
AAGCCGTTTGAGTGCAGGCCGCTGCTAGGAAGCGCGATGAGCACATCGCCCTCGCGCACGAACTTGCTGCGGTCGATCTCGTCCTCTTCGGCGATACCCACGGCAAAGCCCGCTAGGTCGAAGTCGCCCTTTTCATACATCGAGGGCATCTCCGCCGTTTCGCCGCCGATAAGCGCGCAGCGGGCGAGTTTGCAGCCTTCGGCGATGCTTTTTACTACCTCTTTGGCATCCGCAATCTCGAGCTTCGCCGTCGCGTAGTAGTCGAGGAAAAATAGCGGCTCGGCGAAGTTGCATATGAGATCATTCACACACATCGCGACGAGATCTTGGCCTACGCCGTCAAATTTACGCGCGTCGATCGCGAGTCGCAGCTTTGTGCCCACGCCGTCGGTGGCGCCTAGGATCGCGAGTTTTTTATAGCCTGCAGGCAGCCTTACCGCACCCGAAAACGAGCCGATACCGCCTAAAACGTGCGGAGTTTGCGTCGCTTTGACAAACGGTTTTATCGCGTTTACGAAGTCATTTCCCGCGTCTATATCGACGCCCGCGTCTTTGTAGCTTATCAAATTTTATCCTCCAAGATGGTATAATTTCGCAGATTTTAGCTAAAATCGAATAAAAACGCTATAAAGGCCCATCTTGAAATTTAAACACGCCGTCGTCATCACGGGCAGCATCGGTAGCGGCAAGAGCGCGGTTTGCGAGCTGCTTCGTGATCGCGGATTTGAGATCATCGATGCCGATAAGATTTCGCATTGCGTCTTGGATCGCTGCGCCGCGCAGGTGGCGGAAATTTTCGGCGCGCAATACATCGTGCAAAAAGACGCGCAGGCTGCAAATTCTGCCTCGCATGCGGAATTTGACGCTAGCGGTGATGAGGAAATTTCGGCCGCGCACCGTGCTTCAGTGGATCGCAAAAAGCTAGGCGAGCTGGTGTTTAAAGACCCTGCGGAGCTTGCAAGGCTCGAAGCGCTACTGCATCCAAAGATAACAGCTGAAATTTTATCGCAGGCGCAGGCTTTGGAGGCGAAAGGAAGGCTTTACTTCGTCGATATTCCGCTGTTTTTCGAGGGCAAGAGGTATGAGTTTTTCGACAAAGTGGCGGTCGTTTATGCGCCTAAAGATACGCTGATTTCGCGCGTGATGAAGCGAAATGGGCTGGATCATGCCGCCGCAAAGCACCGCGTGGAGCTACAAACTAATATCGAGCAAAAGCGCGCTATGGCGGATTTTGTGATAGACAATAGAAGCGATCTTGCCGCGCTTAAGACCGCGGTGGAGAGATTTTTAAAAGAGCTAGAAGATAAAATTTAGCCCTTTGCGCGGTTGCGTAAAATTTCTACGTAAATTGAGATGAGTTGAAAATAAAGGAGAGGCGATGAGGATCGGTAGCTGTGCCCAAAGCGGTGCTAAATTTCAAAATTTTAAAAGTATGCCACTTAAAGAGCGGTTGAAATTTACGGTGCGAACGGTTTTGCTCTCCGCGCTGTTTGCGACGGGCGCTGCGGCGGAGATAGACGATCTAAGGAAGGGCTGCGCCGCGGGGAGCGAGATGGATTGTAGAAAACTAAGCCGCGTGATAAACGAGCTGCAGCGCAACTGCGACGCCGGCGGCGAGGAAAATGCGCTGGATTGCGCAAATTTGGGCTATGCATACGACTCAAATAGAAGCTTCAGGCAGGCCGTGCGCTATTACGACAGGGCGTGCAAGCTCGGCGAACAGAAGGGCTGCGTCTATTTGGGGCTGCTCTACAACGACGGGCAGGGGGTGGCGCAGGATCGCAAGAGGGCGAATGAGCTTTTCAGCGACGCCTGCAAGAAAAACAGCAGCGAGGGGTGCGCGAGCCTTGCATACAACTATAAAAAGGGGCTCGGCGTCTATCCCGACGTGAAAAAGGCGATCGAGTTTTTGATCAAGGCTTGCAAAATGGGGCAGGTAGAGGCGTGCCATAACCTAGGGCTCAGCTACGTTCTTGGCGAAGGCGTGAAAAAGGACGCGGACAGGGCCAGGATATTTTTTAATAGGGCTTGTGAGCAAGGACACGTGGATTCGTGCGTGAATTTGGGCGTTACGTATTTTAAAGGCGATGGCGGGCAAAAGGATCAGGCGCTTGCTGCGAAGTATTTTAGTGAGGCGTGCGAGAGAAGCGACGAGCCGCTAGCCTGCTCAAATTTGGCGTATCAATACGAAAAGGGCTGGGGCGTGACGAAAGATAAAAAGAGGGCGCGCGAGCTTTACAAAAAGGCTTGCAAGCTCGGAAGATTTGATGCTTGCGAGCATTTAAAGGCTATGAGGTAGGCTCTAACATCAAGCGCGAAAAACGCATAACAAAATGGGCTTACGAAAGAAGATAGTTAGTAACTTTAGTCTTAGTAAAGCCTATAAATAAGCGATGCGCTTAAATTTAGATAGAAGTAAAATTTTAATAAAGCGTTAGTGAGCAGCGTTAGTAATTTTAAAATTTGCGAGGTAGATAATGAAAATTTCAAAATATAATGCGAGCGGAAATGATTTCGTGATTTTTACGGATTCTGTTAAGGCGGATAGATCCAAGCTAGCGCGTGAGCTATGCGATAGGCGTGATGGGGTGGGCGCCGACGGGCTCATCGTCGTACTACCGAAATTTAACGGTATCGAGGGGATAAATTTCGAGTGGGAATTTTACAATAGCGACGGCAGCAGCGCCGATATGTGCGGCAATGGCTCGCGCGCGGTATGCATGTATGCGTATGAGAATTTTTTGGCCGGGCAGAGCATGAAATTCCTAAGCGGCGCAGGTGTAATTAGCGGTGAAATTTTCGGTATTTTCGGCGGAAATTTGAGCGAGAGCATGCGAGGTGAGCTACGCAATGTAAGCTTCGGCGAGATTTTCAATCTTCGCCCTAACGCTCACGCGTTAGTAGCTAACGTCGAGGTAATGTTAACTCGTCCTAAGCGCCTGGGCGAAAGCTTTGAGGAGGCAGGGCTAACGTGGTATTTTTATAACACAGGAGTGCCGCATTTGGTAACTTTTGTTAGTGATTTAAATGAGTTCGACGCCGCGCTGGCCCGCGACCTGCGCGAAAAGTATAACGCTAACGTTAATTATGCGTTAGTTCAAAGTCGCCTCGCAAGCAAAATTTTAAAGGTGCGCACCTTTGAGCGTGGCGTAGAGGCAGAAACTCTCGCATGCGGTACGGGGATGGCGGCATGCTTCATCGCAGGCGTCGAAAATATGGGGCTAGCTCCCGACATTCGCGTGATACCTGCAAGTGGCGAAATGCTAAATTTGCGCTTAGGGGATGGAGGCAAAATTTACTTTCGTGGCGACGTTAGGCATACTTTCGATGGCGAATTTATTGGATACGTGGAGTAGGCAGGGCGAAATTTCGAGCCGGTTTGCGCGAGAATCCGTAAAATTTTTGAGTGTAATTTATACAAGATTTCGCTTTTCGCTCCGTTTTATAAAATAATATATTTGCAATACAGCATTGGAATTTAAAATTTTATGATGATGAAATTTTAAAATTTACAGGGCATGGTTTGGGTGAGAATTTTAATTTTGAGGTAAAATTTGGCGTCTCACTGCAAAATTTAATTCCAAATTTCGGAATTTTATGAAATAAAATTTTAAGATTTCAGCGTGTGGAATTTTGCTACTAAATTTAAAATTTTTGCTTGAATTTCAAATTTGTATCGCATTAATTTAGGCTTCTGTGGAATTTAAGCGTTATAGCGTTATAAAATTTACGCTCTAACCCGCTCATTCGGTTTATAAATTTTGCTGCCGCCGCAAAAAATCCGCCGTGTTCGCACAAGTGAAATTCCGTCGCATTTGCGCGAGTAAAATCCGCCACTAATAGCAAAAAGTGCGACATCAAGCGCAAATCCTCGCCGCGGGTAAAATCTGTCATTGACGATAAAAGCTAGATTTATCGATACGGCAATTCTTGAAGCGCGGTAGAATTTACTAACGATGATAAAAGCACAGTGCAGTTACGGCGAAATTTAAAATTTGCGCCCGCCGAATTCCGTCGCGCCGTCATTTTGTCGTTTAAATTTTAAATTCCATCCGTGTCGGTTTGGCCGAAACTAGGCATAAAATCTGATGATTAACTCTCTGGCGAGCGCTAAAATCACGACAAAAATTATAAATTTTAATAAAGATTTTTGTCGTATCGCGACAAGCATAACGATGCCAAATAAAACGAGCGCAATGTCTAAAAATGTATCTTTCATACGCTTAATTGAAATTTAATCAAAATACTAAGTATGATAAGAAGTATTATAAAGCGCAAGATTGAGTGCATGGAGGATAGATCGCCAAATTCTTTGTCATATTCCTTTTTTACCTCCCACTCAGCTTTCCAGGCGAACATTTTTACTATAAAATCCAGCATTTTCATCTCCTTTTTTTAAGGCGAGTCGCATAAAAATGAAATTCTGTCGCTCCACGTGAAATTAAAGAATTCTATCTAATTGGCGCTTAAAATTTTTAATTTTGAACTATTTGTCGGCGTTTTGGACGAGCGCTTTTTCGTATTTTTCGATAAAGCTTCGCCCTGACTCGCATAGGCGGTAGATGAAAATCTTCGACGCCTTGCCCGCATCAAGCCCCGTATCCTTAATGCTTTCGCGCTGCAGGTAGCCCCAGTTTTTATGAATTATGTCAAGAGTCGATTTGATCGATGTGTAGTTGCGCCCA
>NZ_CALKTL010000135.1 GCF_937997405.1 uncultured Campylobacter sp.
AAGCCATTGACAGCCTGAAACAATTCATCGGCTATCAAAAGGTTGCTTACGTTAACGAACGAATCAAGAAACAAGACCCACGATTGATGCTCGATTTCAGTGCCATCGCCAAAGGTTATGGCAGTGATGTGGTTGCCAACTTACTAAATTTATGATTAACTCGAAAGATTCTAAAAAATAACGTCGCCAAATTTTTAAAGCAGGCGCGACTATGAGGTTAAAATTGTAAACGATCTCGTTACGCTTTTAAATTTAACTTTAAAATCTGCGTTTTTTGCAGTAAATTTTGTATAAATTTCATGTTTTTTGCGGATGTCGAGACTCCGCGCTCAAATCCAAAGAAATAGAATTTTAATCACATAATTTTATCTTTACAAGATATGACGTAGTAGGGAGTGGGCTACAATGCAAATAATTCTACGAATTTTAAGAAGCTGATTTTGCGAGATATCTTGATGCTAAATGCGCTACGTCCTTTCCGGGTAGAATTTCATAAATTTAAAGTTTGTTGTTAAATCAAGTAACACCGAACAATGCTTGGGATATAATTTCGTAGTTTTGGGCATTATGGCTAGCATCGTAGTTAAAATTTTAAAGCTTACGCAAAAGCAAAATTTTATAATTTTAAATTTTAAAATTTATGGAATTTAGAAATTTAAGAAATTCACAGACCCGAAAAGTCCTATAATCTTAAAAATTCCGAATTTAGAAAATTTTAAAATATTCAGAATTCTTAAAATTTCAAAGTATGGGAATTTTTTAGGATTTTAAATTTCGAAATTTTGCGAGTTTAAAAGCCTTTAAAATCCCAAGAATTCCAAATGTGCGCGATTTATTCGCCTAGAGCTTTGTCGATGAGCTTGACGTCTTCGCTTGCGCTGCCGTCGATGACTAGGGCTTGATCGCCGCCGCTTACCGCGCTTTTTCCATTAAATTTTGCGCCGACTTCGATGCCGAAGCTTTGCGATAGCACGTCGCCCACGAGCACGCCGCCGCCTAGTAGCTCGACGAGCTCGGCTTCGATATTACCGAAAAATTTGCCGCTGATTACGATATGTTTGGCCCTAATCGAGCCGCGCGCGGTACCATTTTTACCGATGACGACGGTGTTATCGGAGATCACGTCGCCTTCGACATTGCCATCGATATGCAAAATACACGACAGGTGTAGCTCTCCTTTGATGAGCGTGCCTGACGAGATTATTGTTGTTTGAGCGGTGTTTGCATCGCCTTTATTAAAGATTGCCATGGGACATCTTCCTCCTTAGTAAAAATTTCTTTGTAATTTTTTTCGTTCCAGTTGATGAAATTTAGCGGATCTAGTGGCAGCTGCAAAAATCTAATCTCGTAGTGCAGATGAGGTCCGGTGCTAAGTCCGGTGTTGCCGCTAAAAGCAATGAGATCACCTTTGTTTACAAACTCGCCTACTTTGCGAGTTAAATTTGAATCCAAATGCGCATATCGTGTCGTAAAGCCGTAATTATGTCGGATCTCGACTAGATTGCCGTAGCCAGTAGCGCCCGCGCCGCTGTATTGGATGATGCCGTCTGCAGGCGCGTAGATAGGCGTTTTAGGCGGCGTACGCAGATCAACGCCTGGGTGAAACTGCTTGCGCTTTAAGATAGGATGGTTGCGCCAGCCGAATTTCTCGCTTAGCTGATGAGTGCGCATGACCCTGCCGTTTGGGATCTGCATAAAAATTTCTTTTATCAGCGCGTCGGAGAATTTTTCGTTGATGATCTTTTGCGCGCGCTCTTTGATCTCTTGTTCGGAAGTAGGCTTGATGTGAGATAGGCGGTCGATCGCGCGCTCATCCTCTTCAGGATCGAGCCCAAACTGATGCTCCAAATCCGAAATTTTACCCTCGATGGCTTCAAATTCCATCTGGCTTGCCGCGATACCGTCGCGAAGTTTTTGATTTAGCTCGTTAAGCTCGGTTTTGGTTCGCGAAAGGCTGTCGATTTTAGAGCCCAGATACCTGATATATAGCGCACCCGTAACGAAAACGGTAAAAACAAATAGTACCAAATATAACGCGATCTTTTTGATGATTTGCGAAAGCAAAAAATTCCTAGAGCCGTTAAGGTCGGTTATGGTTATCATAAATTTGTTTTTCATAATGCGGCATTATAATGCACCATAGCTGAAATTTCAAAAAAATTGTAGATAAATTTAAAAGCCATTTAATTTCAAAATTTCACTAAAAGATAAAATTTATTATTTAGTATAATTATAATTTAAGCAAATCTTGCTATAATTACAGCAATTTTAAATAAAGGAGACACAATGTCAAAAACAGTAAAACAACTAAACAAACTTCAGGCGGACGCTCATGCGTTCTTTATTGCATTCCACGATTATCACTGGAATGTTAAGGGCTTACAATTCGCACAGGTTCACGCTTATACCGAGAAAGCATACGACGAGATGGGCGAGCTCTTTGACGATATGGCTGAGCGCGCGCTTCAAATAGGTGGCAAGGCCGTAACTAAGGCTAAGGATCTAATTGAGCTTTCAAAAGACGCTCCGATTAGCGTAAAAGACAGCTATAGCGTATCTGAGGTACTCGAGGATGTTAAAAAAGCCTATGAGTATTTGGTAAAAGAATTTAAAAAGCTTCAAGAAGTAGCCGAAGAAGAGGGCGACGATACGACTTCAAATATTGCGCAGGATCACTACGGCGATTATGAAAAACGCCTATGGATGCTAAGCTCAATGCTAAGCAAATAATCCTCGCAAATCCTTTCAAAATTATTAGGGGCATGTGCCCCTAAAATTCATTAAAATTAGTATTGAAATTTCAAAAAATTTTAAAATTATAAAATTACATTTTCGCGCTAAAATTTTAAATTCTGCTTGAAAACTAAAGCCGAATCGCTCATTCAAAGTAAAATTTATGTAGGTTTCAAATTCCATATAGTTAAAATTTAACTCATTCGCTATGTAAAAGCATAACTCTTTTTATAAAGCTCGGTGCCGTACCACTTCTCGCGTTTCCAAATTCTATTAATTTTCA
>NZ_CALKTL010000136.1 GCF_937997405.1 uncultured Campylobacter sp.
AAATTCTATGGTTTCCTTCCTAAACTTACGATTGCCGAAGAGGTATTCGACTAATGTTTTGCAAAGACCAAATCACCGGCACGCTTGTGAATTATTACGTCACCTGTAAGCGCGAAGCGTGGCTTTACGGACACAATATTCACGCCAATCAGGAAGATGAAAACATGCTGATGGGTAAGGCACTAGCAGACATCAAAGAGAACGGTTTGCAGGACTTCGCATTTTCAAATTTGAAATTTGACAAGCTTTCCAAGCAGCGCGGACATTATCTCATCACCGAATATAAAAAGAGCCTAAAAAATCCAGAAGCAGGCAAGATGCAGCTACTTTTTTATATCTATCTTTTAAAAACAGGCTTAAATTTAAAAGAGGTGAAAGGCAAGCTAATTAGCGGCAAAACCGTCATAGCCATTGAGGATAACGCCGAAAATTTCACTAAAATCGAAACAATTCTAAACGGCATTGCCGCCCTTGTGAATGAGCCAAAGCCGCCTAAATTTAGCCCGCAAAAGATTTGCGAGAGTTGCGTTTATCGTGATTATTGCATTTAGGAGATAGAATGTACGCTATTTTATTTTACGATATTTCAAGCAGCGACGAAAAGGAGAAAAATAACGCTGCGCGCGTCCGAAAGGCGGTCGAGAAGTTTCTGCCTCGCGTGCAATTCAGCGTTTTTGAGGGTGAAATCAGAGCGAGCGATCTTAAAAAATTAATGGCGATTTTGCAAAAAGAATGTTCTAACAGGCTTGATTCGGTAGTAATTTATACTTTTAATTCGCTCAAATATTCACAGCGTCTCGTCATCGGGTGCGATAAAAACGAGGCAATATTCAGCTAAAATTTAAGGATAAAGTATGCAAAAATCGGATCGCACGCATTTTATTTTGAGCCCAGGCCGATTGCGCCGCAAAGATAATAATCTATATTTCGATAAATTTAACGACGAGGGCGGAATTTTAACTAGTAAAATTTTGCCGATTAATGCAATTGATGAAATTTATATTTTGGCGCGGGTAGAGCTTGACACTTATGCTATGGCGTTTTTGGCTGATAATAACATTTTGTTGCATATTTTTAGCGCCTATCAGAGCTTCCGCGGCAGTTTTTTCCCGGATACTTCAAATTCTGTAAATAAAAGCGGCTTTGTACTTTTGGCGCAGCTGCGGGCTTTTGACGATCTTTCTAAGCGCCTTTTTATCGCTCGCGAGATTACTCGCGCTCGCATCTTAAATGCAGCCATTAATTGCAAGGTTTACGGCGTCTCGCTCGATACTGCGCCGCATCTGGATGCCCTAGCGCGCGTCTGCGACATAGCAGCGGTAATGGCAGTGGAAGGCGGCTTTGCCAAGCAATATTTCGCGGCCTGGAACGAAATCATCGAGGATCAGCGCAGTTTTAAATTTACGACGCGCTCCAAACGCCCGCCGGCAGATAAAATTAATGCCCTCATTAGCTATGTAAATACGCGTATTTATAACGTCTGCCTCAGCGAAATTTACAAAACCGAGCTCGATCCGCGCATCGGCTTTTTACACGAGCCAAACTACCGCGCGTTAAGCCTGCATCTTGATCTTGCAGAGATTTTTAAGCCTATTTTAGGCGATAGATTAATTTTTGGAATGTTAAATAAACGCGAGATTACGGCAAAAGATTTTGAAACGGACGCGGGGCGTATTCGATTCGGTCGAGAAGCGGTGCAAAAGATCGAGCTAAAAATGATTGAGAAACTATCATCCTGCGCGAACGTAGCGGGACAGAGCTTAACCTGGCGTCAAATTATACGTCGCGAGGCAAATCAGATTAAAAAATACGTCTGTGAAGGCGTGCCTTACGAGGGGCTGGTATGGCGGTAGGCTGGGCTTTTAAGCTCATTCGTGCTTTTGAAATTTTGACTAGAATCACTTACGCCCATAGATTGCGCCCTCTTAAAATGCATGTGCTTTTGAAATAAATTTGATCTGAAGCACGGAACGGCGAACGAATTGGCTTTAAAAACGCATATGCTTTTAAAATTTCAGCTTTTTATTATTCACACTTCGATTTTTGAATGTCTTATATTGAGATTTTAACATTTGCACTCACGATACATATAGATAGCGATAAAGTTGCTTTTAAGATTCTGAAATGCCTAATTTTGGGCATTGAGTAATCGGCGCTTTTTTAAATTTAGTCCATTTTAAGGCATAAAAATATATACTCCTAACACTTTCTACCTAGAAAAATGGCAAAATTCGTGCTGTAGAATTCCATCCCGTTGGGAATTGAAACTAGCATTGTAGAAACCCGCGATCAATCATCTCATTGTAGAATTCCATCCCGTTGGGAATTGAAACTTGATTTGAAAAGGTATGACGTAAGTTTTAGTCTTTGTAGAATTCCATCCCGTTGGGAATTGAAACTAAAGCTGTTGACGGCTCTAAACGTCTTTTTTCTGTAGAATTCCATCCCGTTGGGAATTGAAACGCTCGATATCGCGAGTTAAATTTCCGATTAAGACAGTAGAATTCCATCCCGTTGGGAATTGAAACTCCTATCGTCAAAAAGCCATTTATTGAAGCAGATAGCGTAGAATTCCATCCCGTTGGGAATTGAAACTAAAACATAGCTACGATCGATGCGAAAAAAACCACGAGTAGAATTCCATCCCGTTGGGAATTGAAACTTCTTAACTCCTCCGCTAATGCGTCAATCGAATTTGGTAGAATTCCATCCCGTTGGGAATTGAAACGAAATGACAAGTTTTATACGGAGCTAAGGATAAAGGTAGAATTCCATCCCGTTGGGAATTGAAACGCCCTTTTTCATCGCAAAGACTTTTAACGTATTCGGTAGAATTCCATCCCGTTGGGAATTGAAACGCTTTTGGTTTAGCGGTTTGACTTCGCCGAGCATAGGTAGAATTCCATCCCGTTGGGAATTGAAACGCTAAGACGATCGAGGACTTGAAAGCCGCGCTATCTAGTAGAATTCCATCCCGTTGGGAATTGAAACTATAATATGAACCTACAAGAAAGCCTAGACGCGGAGTAGAATTCCATCCCGTTGGGAATTGAAACAATGAAGAGTTAAATGATTGGACGCCTGAAGGGATAGGTAGAATTCCATCCCGTTGGGAATTGAAACAACGTCGATTTTATCGGCTTTCTTGTCAATTTAAGTAGAATTCCATCCCGTTGGGAATTGAAACTAATGGGTAGCATTACGACTGAATACAAAGGTAAAGTAGAATTCCATCCCGTTGGGAATTGAAACCTATCGCTTGAAAACTCCGTGAGCTCGAAATTTTCGCGTAGAATTCCATCCCGTTGGGAATTGAAACAAAGTGCACAATGCGGCTATAAAGGCGCGGACGG
>NZ_CALKTL010000137.1 GCF_937997405.1 uncultured Campylobacter sp.
TGCCGATAGTCATTATTTTGATATTCCGCTCGCAAATCGCAAGCATATTTCTATCTTTTTCACAGATCGAAGCTTATGTCAATCAAGACACGGTTTATATGGTGATGGATCTGCTGATTTTCCTTAGTTTTGCGCTATTTTATCTGCTGCCGCTTAACCGCGCGATAAACCTGCTCTCCATAGCGACGCACGATCAATACCCAATGCGTCAAATGGCGAATTACAACGTCTTTATCATCTTGTGCGTCATCTCTACGATCCTGCAGGATAAGAGCCTGGGGTTGGATGAGTTCGAGCAGATTTTCATCTGCGGCGTGATCGGATTTGGACTCATTTCGTTTTATTATAAGTTTAAGGCGTTTGCGTTTATGTTTTTCAAAACCGCAGGCTCGATCCTATTCGCCCCCGCGCTGCTTGTGGAGCTCGCGGCTATTATTTTCATCGGCATCGGCGACCGCTATACTGGCGCGTCGATGAAATTTATGGAGCTAACGGGACTATTTTTTGCGAGCACGGCGTGGAGATACATCATAATTTTTATCGTTATGTCGCCGCTTTATTTCCTTGGATTTTGTATGCTAAGGCGAATTAAAAAATAAATTCTACAAAATTTTGCCGCAGATTTGGCTGCGATGAAATTTTACTACGATAGAATTCCACTCAAAATTTTCATTGCAAAATTTAGCACGAAGATAGAATTTAGCGGGGATTTGAACTTTATCAAAGTAAAATTCTACCGCATTGAAATTTTATCGCAATAAAATTCCGCAATTGTAAGCGCAGATCGCACACCCTAAAGCAATATATGTCTTTTATACGCGTTAATGCACGCTTACAAAAATACACCAATACTGCGAATTTCGATGCAATGTTCTCTTTTATTTGATAAAAGCCATAGTAATTTTATATCGCGTTTGCAAAATCCTACCGCTAAATTCCATCTTTAAATCTCGCGCGCTCAGCACATATCGACGCAGAATTTTATCCACGCAATTCAGCGCAAAGCTTCAAAACTAAATTTTATCTCATATTTTACGGCGAAATTCCAAGACATAGCTCTATCATAATAAAATTTTGCCAAAATAAAACTATAATTGATGCCAAAGTCTAAGCGCGGATTCAAATCAAATTTAAAGCTACAAGCTCCACGCTACACAGCTCTTAAAATTTCACTGCCCAAATTTTGTCGCGTTTAAATTTAGCCGCCCGCGCCGTATTAAAATTCCGCTCGTCGCAGCGGCTAAATTTAACTATCACGTTAAATTCCGCGTCCTCGCCCGCCGAAATTTAATCCCGCGCTATGTTTCGTGCGGCGTAGAATTCCCGCCTAAACTCAGCAAACCGCCCGTGCATGATCGCCTCTCTCATATCCGCGGCAAGGCGCAGGTAATAGTGCAGATTGTGAATGCTTGCGAGGCGATAAAAGCTAAGCTCGTGCGCGCGAAATAGATGATTTAGGTAGCCGCGGCTGAAGCGTTTGCACGTGTAGCAGTCGCAGTGCGGATCGATCGGATCGTGATCGCTGATAAAGCCCGCGTTTTTGATGCTGATCTTGCCGAAGCTTGTAAATAGCGTGCCGTTGCGGGCATTGCGCGTAGGCATCACACAGTCGAACATATCCACGCCGCGAGCGACGTTTTCGACGAGATCCTCGGGCGTGCCGACCCCCATCAAATATCGCGGGCGCGCCGCATCGACGTATGGCATCATGGCCTCTACGGTTTCGTACATCAGCTCGTTTTTCTCACCCACGCTAAGCCCCCCGATCGCAAGCCCGTCGAAGCTCATCTCGCACAGCGCTTCGGCGCAAAATTTGCGCGCCTGCGGGTCGGTGCCGCCTTGGATGATACCGAAGATGTTTTGATGCGCGTGCAGGCCGCGAGATTTCATGGTCTCGTGATAATCTATCGCTTCGCGAGCCCATTTTATCGTGCGCGCAACGCTTAGATCGATCCGCTTTTTAAGCCACGATCTATCATCGAAGCTCAATGCGCCAGGCTCGCGCGGCAGCTCCACTAAATCGTCTAAAATCATCATAATATCGGAGTTTAGCTCATACTGCGTATCCAGCACTGAGCGCGGCGTGAAATAATGCATGCTGCCGTCGATGTGGCTTTTAAATTTTATGCCGCCCTCGTCGTTTTTGGTGTTTGCGCGCAAGCTAAAAGCCTGAAAGCCGCCGCTATCGGTCAAAAATGAGTGAGGAAATTTCGTAAATCCGTGCAGCCCGCCGAACTCCGCCACTACCCGTGAGCCTGGGCGCAGATACATGTGATAGGTGTTAGCGAGGATGATCTGCGCGCCCAGAAGCTGCGCTACGTCCGTCGCATCGAGCGCCTTGACCGCACCCACGGTGCCGACCGGCATAAAAACGGGGGTGCGGATCGTGCTGTGCGCCGTGCGGATCGTGCAGGCGCGCGCCGCGCCGTCTGCGGCGTCTATTTGAAAATCCATCTTGATCCTTTAAATTTAGCTTTTTTGGCTTTTTAGCCTCTTTACGCACATTCGGCGCAAAATTTTAAAAAGCGATTGTAGCGAAATTTAAATTTGCGGCAGGTAAAGGCGAGTAAAAAATTTAAAGGATATTATGAAGCGTTTGCGAATTAAAATTTAAGTAGCAGAGCCACCGCAACTGCGAAATGTAAAATTTACTGGCTTCTTTTATAATTAAAATTTAATCGAACGTTGCGAATTTAGCGAGCGCGGCGGTATTAGATCACGGCGCGCTTAATATTATAAATTTAAAGATGTACCGAGATAAAATTTCACGGACTTATGAAGCAAATTTTATAGCTATAACGCTACCATTAAATTTCTCCGCACCGCATGAGTCGGCAGCGCCCTTTAAATTTGAAACTTCGCTCTTTTCATCGCGCGCGCTAGAAAATCCGCTAAATTTATGACCATTACGGCCGCACAGCTGTTTTTCGCACGGCACGCCGTCGCCGTCGCCATCGGTGTGCTGAGTACCACCTTCCTGAGCCCTGCCACACTCTCGCAGATACCGCGTCGCCTCTTCGCAGCTGCTAAACTGCGAGCAATAGGTCTTGGCGTTGCAATCAAGCCCCAAAGCAAGACTAGCCAATACCGAAAACAATAAAACTAATTTCATCGTCTTTCCTTAAAATTTTGATGGAATTGTATAGATAAATAGATAAATAATTAATAAAATAGTAAATTTAGCCGCAAACGGCGTAAATTTCACCGCTTACGACGTTTTATTCGGCGGCTGCGTCTAAAGAAATTTAGCGGCTTTAGAGTTTATCTTTGCACTTTCAAAAGCCGCGACGCACTATGCCACTAGGCGCTTTTGCGTGCGCGAGGCTTCCTTTTTAGGGGCGTGCTTTTTGCAGGAGCGCTTTTGCCGTTCGATAAATTTTCCAAGGCTAAATTTGCTACGGATCTCTTTCTGCTCCTGCTCTTTGCTTTTCTATTTTGCAAAAACTCGCTGTACGGCGAGCCGTAAAGGCTAGCGTGCCAAATCGCGCTTGCCAGCATCACTGCACCCGAAACTTTATGTAGCTGCGACATGCGCGAGTTCATATTCAGCGCGGTTAAAGCTGTGATGCCCATACTCACTCCGAGCGCCGTTTTAGCCACTTTGCGCTGAAAGTTTAGATCCAAAATTTTATCTTCAATGCTCAAATTTTACCCCTTTGATAGAATTCAGTAGTAGTCCTATCGTCGTGCCGTTATGCAGCAGCGCCGTAGCTACGGGACTTAGCGCGCCAAAAGTCGCCAAAAATAAAATGATCGAATTTATCCCCACGGTGGCGTTGAAATTTCGATTTACGAGCCGCAGCGTGTCGTTGGCCAGTGCCTTTACCTGCGCGACGCCCTCGATATCGTTTTTCAAAAGCCCAATCTGGGCGGAAGCCTTGGCGATCTCGGCGCCATTTAGCATGCTGATGCCGATGTCCGCCTTCATCAGGCTCGGCGCATCGTTTATGCCGTCGCCCACGAAGACTACCTTCCGCCCCTCGGCTTTCAGCTGCTCTAAAATTTCGGTCTTTTGCGTCGGCAACAACTCGCCGTAATAGCGATCTACGCCGAGTTTTTTGGCTACGGCGCGGGCTTTTGAGCTCACGTCGCCGCTTAGCATGACGATCTGTTTAGCGCCCAGCTTACGGAGCCTAGCGATGACGGCGCGAGCGTTTGCGCGCACCTCGTCTCTAAGCCCGATGACGCCCAAAAGTCTGCCATCAAATGCGATGTAAAGCAGCGCGAGCCCCTTTTGCATTGCAAGATCGATGGTCTGCTCATGCGCCGCAAACGAGATCATCTCGTCGTCCTCTAGGAAGTGGCGCGAGCCGATGATGAGCTTTTTGCCCTCGATGCTTGTTTTAACGCCGTGAGCAACGACGAATTCCACCTCGTCGTGGTGTTTGTGGATAAAGCCGTGCTTTTTAGCCGCATCCACGATCGCCTCGGCCACGGGATGAAAGTAATGCTCCTCGGCGCTTGCGGTTAAATTTAAAATATCGTTTTTACTAAAGCGCTCGTCAAACGATATAATCTCGGCGACCTCCAGGTTGCCGTACGTAAGCGTGCCCGTCTTATCGAATACGAAGGTGTCGGCGCTCGCAAGCGACTCAAGAGCCTTGGCGCCTTTGATCAAAATCCCGTTCTTGCCTGCCTTTGAGATGCTCGACTTAAAAGCAACCGGCGTAGGCAGCTTAAGCGCGCACGAGTAGTCCGCCTGCAGCACCGAAGCTACGCTCATAAAATTTCGATTTATCAGATAGGACACGCCCGCAAGCCCGAAGGTTACCGGAACGAGCTTGTCGGCTAAGTGAGTCGTATGCATGCCAATGCTGGAACGCTCGTTAAGAGATGCCGTGATGTAGTGCTTAATGCGCTGCGTGGAGGTGTTTTCGCCGACATTTTCCGCCCAGATACGAATCCTGCCCTCCTCTACGATCGTGCCGCTTAACACGCTATCGCCGCGAGATTTTTTCACTGCGACCGATTCGCCCGTCATATTGGCTTGATTTATCATTGCTTCGCCGCTTACGACGTGTCCGTCCACGGCTATGACATCGCCTGCACCCACGACCACGATGTCGCCTACCTTTAGCTTAGAAGTGGCGATTTTGATCTCGGTTTTTTTGCCGTTTTGATCTATCTCGACCCACGCCTCGGCGATGTCCGGGCGGGCGAGCTCACGGATAAGATCGTCACTTTTATAAACGGTGCTCTCCTCCATGTATTCGCCAAGAGCAAGCATAGCGTTGGTGCTGTTTGCGGCAAATACATCGCCGCGAGCGAGCGAAATCCCCACAGCAGCAGCCTCCAAGCCCTTTGAAGTAAGCCCGTGACGAAAGCTTTCTTTAATGCCCTCTTTTAAGATAGGAAAGCATGCTACGATGCTAAATGCGCGCACTAAAGGCGAAGTGCGAAAGATTAAATTTCCCCCCAACGCAAGAAGCGCTAAGATAAATTCGTTTTTGCTCGGTAAATTTTTATGGCTAGCGGGGATAATTGATTTTAGCTCGCTTAAATTTAAAGCCGCAAGTTGCTTTAGAATTCCCGCCTTATCGGCACCCGCGTCAAGCCTAAGGATCAAAGAGCCGATTTTAGCGTTAAATCTAGCTTCCGTTACGTCTTCAAGCCTCGCAGCAGCTTTTTGCAGTGCACTCGTATCGAGCCCTTTAAAGCCCGCGACCTTTATGCGCAGCCTAGATTTAGTCTCATGTAAAATTTTAAAATTTTGCATCGACTACTCTTGCATCTCTGCCTTGACGTCTTCGAATCGCTCCTTCATCTCTTCAACGCCCATCTGAAACATCTCGGTACCCTTTGCGATAAGCTTAAAAAGCTTTTTTTGCGCGTTTTCGTCAGTTAGAAAATAGGTCGCTGCGGCCCCTAGAACGATGCCTGTGATAAATGAGTTGCTACCGAATAAGCCGTTCGCGTTTTGTCTGCTACCCATGGAATTAAAAATTCCACCGAAAGCGGAGCCCTGAGTAGAATTTACATCGCTTGAGCTTTGAGCAGCGGAATCTTTATTATCCGAGTTATTGCTGGAAGCAGAACTATTAAAAGGTGCGGAATTTACCCGCTCATTTATCCATTTTGCCCAACCGCCGAGCTTATCATCGCCAGCAAAGCCGCCCGCAGAGCCGTTAGAATATTTATTGCCACCAAAATCGTAATCGTCTAGAATTTCTTTCAAATCTTTTTTTGTGATATACGGATTACTCATTGCCTACCTTAAGAATAAAATTTCTACCCGCAATGAGCGCGCCTACACATACTGCGACGCCCGCCGCGGCACGTAGATACTCGCCTTGTACGAGCTTATTTGCACTGTAAATCGCGCCACCGCCGATGATACCGCCGCTTAGCGCAATATCCAGCGCATCTCGAATCGCTTTAGATTTACTTTTGCCTTCTTTGGCTTTAACGAGTTCTACGGCGCAACCGCCGATCGCCCCCGCTATAGCACCGCTTAAAACGTGATCCAGCGGCGAACGCTGTGTCGTAAGTGATCTATTCATTTAGGCCTCTATTTTTCTGATTTATCGTCTGCGGACGTAAATTTAGCAGAAGAATTATCGTCCATTTTTACGATCTGCGGGATATTAAGCGGAGTAGTAGATGCTGCGGATATCTCACCTACCGGTGTTGCGCCAGTTTTAGCGCTTGTGGTGGATTTTTTAGTTCTTTTGAATCCCGGTTTCGGTCCCGGTTTTTTTCTAGTTTTTTTTGCAGTGCTAGTTTCAGTGCTGGCGCTACTTGTCGCAGCTTTTTTACCGCCAGACTTTCTTTTACCTTTTACCGCCTCAGCGACATCGTCTAGGCCTTCTTTGGCTTCCGCAAAAATTTCTTTTGATTTTTTGCTTAATTTTTCCGCTCCGCCTTTGACGCTATTTTTTAGCTCCTCGACGCTTTTACTGCTAACGATTTTATTCGCACCTTCTTTGATTTTATCTCGATTGTTATAAGCGTAAACCGCCGCGCAACCAAGCGCAAAACCTGCTAGAAATGGGATCGGCATTTCATTCTCCTTGTGTTAAGATTATAAAGTCATTTTATCAACTTTACATAGATTTTGATATTATAGCGACTTTTTTAGATTTTTGCAATCCTAATTTAATTTTTATGCAAAATTCCTTTAATTAAATTAGAAAATGCGCTATTTAAGATATTTTGCAAATCGTATTTTTGAAATATCCGCTCTAATTCCTGCGGATCTTTTAAAATTTCATTTAACAAATCAGTTAAATTCAAAGAATTTGAATCAACCTCGCATTTAGAATTTAGTTCCTTTAAAATCGGCAAAATTTCATTATACGAAACCGCCTGCGCCTTATACAGCAGCTCTTTAAATTCCGCGTTCTTGCACGAATTAATTAAGTCGTCATAAAACATCATAGAGCTTTTTTCTATCAAAAGCGCGGAAGCCAAAAACTCATTCATACCTTTTGCAGCCAGCGCCTCACTGCTATTTTCAGGAGGCGTAGCGCCAAGCCCGCAAGAATTTGCAAAATCTAGCATCCGCTCAAGTAATTCGGCTCGTAAAGATAGAATTTCTCCTAACTTTTTATCTTCAAATTTAACTACGCCCAGCGAATAAAACTGTAAAATTTGTGCCTCTTTTTCGAGCAAAAGAGCGATATCTGCAATTTGCGCCTCATTTAAATTCCGAGATTTATTAGAAATTTTGCGCGATTTTTTAGTACTACGCAATACTTCTTCGTTCAAGAAATCGCCTCTATTCCCGTACCGCCCAGGCTGTTACCCCGGCAGCGGCCACGCTAGCTCCGGCGAACTGATGCCGCTTAAAAACTGCTCCCAAAGGTGCATCGGAAAAATATTTTCGTCGTAATGAATCGTCAGCGAGCCGATTAGAGAGTTAAATTTATATTCTTTTATCCCGCGAATTGCAGCTATTTTAGCCTTTAGGCTCTCTTCGCTCACGCTATCTCGCAACTCTCTAATTTTAGGACTTACGCGGATACGAATACGACCTTTGCTGTGGCTGATTTTGCTAAAATATTTATGAAATTCCAAAATATCGTTGTGATTTATTTTCATATTTTTCCTTAAATTTGCGCCCAAATAATATCATAAATCATTTAATTCCTGCTAAATTTTGCGAATTATTTGCGTTTAGGACGAAATATTTTTATCTTATTTTCATCCGCTGTTATGTAATTCCCTCCCATTAGATCAATGCAATACGGCACAGCAGGAAATACCGGCAGGAGGCACTCTTTAATCGCTTTTGGATTGCCCGGTAAGTTTATAATCAGAGATTTTTTGCGGATCGCTGCTATCTGGCGCGATAAAATTGCCGTAGGCACGATCTTTTGGCTCTCTGCGCGCATTAATTCGCCAAAGCCTGGCATTAATTTCTCACTTACCGCTTCGGTCGCTTCAGGCGTTACATCGCGCGGAGCAGGACCCGTGCCACCAGTGGTTAGCACCAAATCACAACCCGCTTCGTCGCAAAGATAAATCAGCTTATCTTTGATCAGCTCCAGCTCATCTGGAACTATTTCATAAAAATACTCTTTCTCACAAGTTAGCCAATCATCCATCACGGCAATTATCTCTTTGCCTCCTAAATCCTCGTAAACGCCACCGCTAGCGCGATCACTTATTGTTAAAACACCTATTTTTACCATTTTCCTCTCCTTATATTGGAATTTTAAAATTTAATCGAAATTTAGCGTGCCGTCTTGCGGCTTTTCTTCAGAGCTTTCCATATCTTTTTCCAGCTTTTGCAAATTTTGCTCTTGCGCGGAGACGCCTTCTTGCTCCACACCATCAGATTCGCAGATTTTTTGAACATCCTCGAAAGTTATGAACTCATAGACGAAAATTTGCTTTGAAATTTGATTTAGCTTATCCTGCATCGTGCGGATTATCTCGCTTACCTCGTCGTAGCAATCTTGCAAAATTTTATTCACGCTCTGCGCGCTAGGGGTGAAGCTATCGCCCATCGCGAGCTCGAAAACCATCTTTTGCGCCAGCGCGATAGCCTGCTTTACGTCGCTAGCGGAATTTGAAAAGGCGTCGTTTTTATGGATCTGTAGCGCCGCCATACCGCTTAAAAGCACTTTGATTTGATTTAAAATTTGCGTTTTGGATTCGATCTCGAAATCCTCGTTTAAAAATTTATCGTTTAAAAGCTCGATCTTTTCGAAATCAAACGAATACCAATACGCGCTAAGCGCCTTTGCGCCCTGATAAAACGCCTGGATCTCCTTTTCGTATTCGGTAAGAATTCTACTTTTTTGCACGCCGTAAAAGACCCTCATCCGCACGTTTTCAAAATCGCTAAGCTCGATCGTATCGCTGCCGCGCTTAAGAGCGTTGATCGCGGCTTCATTTACCAGCGTCGCTACCCCCGCGCCGCTAAAGCCCACGCAGAGGCGACTTACCTTATTGATATTAGCGCTGCATCTTTTGCCTTCTAAATAAATTTTTAAAATTTCGATGCGGTCTTTGTAGTTCGGAAGCCCGATGAAAACGCGCCTATCAAAGCGCCCCGAGCGCAATAACGCATCGTCGATCAAATTTATTTTGTTAGTCGCGCCGATTACCATCACGCCGCTATTTTCCTCAAACCCGTCCATCTCGGTCAGCAGCTGATTTAACGTCGCTTCCCGCTCGTCGTTGCGCCCGACACCGCGCTTGCCGCCGACCGCGTCGATCTCGTCGATAAAAATAATCGCAGGCGCACAGGATTTCGCCTTCGCAAACAGCTCGCGAACCCGCCTAGCGCCGACGCCCACAAAGATCTCGGCGAAGCTTGCGCCGCTTTGGTAAAAAAACGGCACGTCCGCCTCCCCTGCTACGGCTTTTGCGATAAGCGTTTTACCTACGCCGGGTTCGCCGATCATTAAAATTCCTTTCGGCAGCTTGATGCCGAAATTGCGATATTTTGCGGGATTTTTTAAAAAATCCACGATTTCGATTAGCTCGTCCTTAACCTCGCTGATGCCCGCGACATCGCTAAATCTTACGTCGCTAACGCTTGGCGAAAGATCGCCGAGCTCGCCGCCCGAGCTAGCGCTCTGACGCGCGGCGCCGTCCATCCTGCGGCGCCTAGCCAAAACGGTTTCAAAATAATACACGAAGAGAAAAAATACGAATGTAAAAATCACGAGCGTCGCGCCAATACCGCTCGTGCCATCATCCTTTTCTTTGCTGATTAGAGCGTGATTTGATAGCTCCTTAAGATCTACGAGATCGACTAAAATTTTATAGCGTTTGCCGTCATAGGTAAAATTTAAATTGCCGTCCTCGATATGCGCGCGTTTGATCTGATCTGCGCGGACTAGCTCGCTAAATTCGCGCTCGGTGATGTATCGCGAATCGTCTTTAAAATAAACAATCGAGAGCAAAACGATAAGTAGCACTAAAAAAATCAGAATTATATTTAGCTTGCTTTTTTTGATTTTATGCAAAATTTCCATCAAATTTAACCTCATAATCTCTTATCTCCATCCATTTTTTCGACAAATCCTCATCGCTTTTGATCCAAATTTTATCATAAAATTGATCATATCCTTCATAAAACTCTCCGTTTTTCCGCTCGATCAGCACATTTAGCGGCACCTTGTGCGAAAGACGAAATTTATAATTATTCAGCGCCGTTATGTTTTGCAGCATCTTTAGCCGCGCCTTCGCCGTTTTGCCGTCTATGCGGTCTTTTAGCGACGCCGAAGCGGTCCCTTGCCGCGGCGAAAAGATAAAGGCGTGCAGATGCGTGAGCGGAAATTTTTTGAAATTTTCCACCGCTTCGAGCCAAATTTCTTCGCTCTCGCCCGGGTGCGCGACGATAAAGTCCGTCCCCAGCGCAAATCCGCGCTCTGCAAGCTCGCAAAAAAGCTCCAAATCTCTTAGCGCGGAATTTCGGCGGCGCATTATGCTAAGCATCTTTTGCGAAGTGTGCTGAAGCGCGATGTGCAGATGCCGCTCCAGCCACGGCTCGGATAAAATTTCGCGAAAGCTTGCATCTATCTGCGAGGGCTCGATACTGCCTAGGCGGATACGGCAAATTCCGCGGATCGCGCCCAGTTTTTGAAGCAGCGCGCCGAGACTTGTGCCTGAGGCTCTGCCGTAGCTTCCGATATTGGTGCCGGTTAGCACGATCTCGCTAAAGCCGTTTGCGGCAAGGCTCGCCGCCTCTTTTAAGATCGCATCTTCGGAGCTACTTCGCGAGCGGCCGCGCACCGAGGGGATTATGCAGTAGCTGCAGTTAAAATCGCACCCCTCCTGAATTTTAATAAAGGCCTTAGTGTGATCCTCGTAGTCGCTTACCAGATTCTTTTCGACGCCGTCAAGACCTCCGATATCGTAAAATTTCGACTCCGAGCCCAAAAATTCGTCGATCTTTTCCTTTTGCGACATCCCGAATACGCCAAAGACCGCGCCGTTTTTATACAGCTCCTCGCCGCGCGAAACCGCGCCGCAGCCGGTTAGCAATATCTTTTTGCCGAGGCGGTTCATCTTATTTACGTAGTTTCGCACGTCTGCGTCGGCACCATTCGTAACGGTGCAGGAGTTTATCACGACGATGTCCGCGCCCTGCTCGTCGTGCGTGATCTCGCCCGATTTGAGGTTGCTTTTGATAAGCTGCGTGTCGTAGATATTTGTGCGGCATCCAAACGTTTTAAAATAAATTTTCAAATTTCGCTCCCGGATCCGCTTCCTGTGGCAAAGCCCGCGCCCTGCGCCGCTGCGTTTAAATTTTGTGAGCCTTGTTGCTCCGAGCCGAGATCTTGCGCCATGAAATTTCCGCCCGCCGCCATATAGTTTTTACCGTTAAAAAGCGTGTATGCGGGATAGGCGATCTTGATATCGGACTCGCTTCTTAGCGCATCTAAAATTTCAGCCGAGATGTTGCTGCGAAGCCCGAGCGTCGCGTAAGAGTTCGTCATATACCAAACCGAAATTTCAATGCCGTATGGCTCAAAAAAGCTGAAAATTCTAGGCTCGACGTTTGGATTTTTGATACTGTATTGCGAGCGAAGCTTGCCCATCTGCTTTTTGGCGATGTCGGTGTAGCCCTTAGAATACTTCCGCACGATGTTTTTTACGAGATACATCGCCTTTTTATGGTTGCTATCAAATGTTAAAAGTATGCTAATGCCGTCCCAGACGGTCTTAAGTCCGCTGTGGGTGTAGTTTGAGATAAGATCGGTAAAAATATAATTGTTCGGTATGAAAATTACCCTGCCCGCGCGTTTATTTTCTCTCCACGTAGTCATAGTAACGTCCTCGAAAATCGTCATCCTAAGCACCGAAATATCGATGATATCGCCTACGTAGGTCTCGCCGTTTTTATGCACTCTAATACGATCGCCCACGCGAAAGCTGCCACCAAGCACGATCGTAAGCCAGCCTAAGGAGCTCATAAACATATCTTTCATCGCAATCGCAAGACCTGCCGAGGCAAAGCCCAAAACCGTCACGAAGTGCGTCATATTCTCGATGTAAGAAAAGAGCAGTATCAGCGCAATCAGCGTGAAATTTAAAACGTTGATAGCTTTATTTACGATATAAAAATTCTCGTCGTTTTTGATATATTTTTTCGCCACTACCTTGCAGAAAAACGACAGTGCGATGACTACGAGTATCCATATGGCGATGTTTCCCGCGCGCTTGATTTGAGCTTTTATATCCGCAGTCTGCACGGCGATTTGGGAGTTGATCTTTTTTTCGTAAACGTCGTATGTAGTCTGCGCGATCTCGTACGCGGAGCTAAACTCGCTAAGCTCGTAATCTAAGCTTTTAAGCTCCGCCGCAGCGCTTGCGTCCGTATCAATCTGCATCAAACGCTCATATAGCGCCCTTTTTGCTTCAAGTTTATCGATTAAAGCTTTAATATTTTCGATGGCGTTTTTCTGCTCCATCTTTTGAGCTTGCAAATTTCTAATCGTAGAAAAACCGGAAATTATCGAAAAAGGATTTGTAATGCGCGCAGGCTCTGGAGTTTCGGGCATCGCGATGATATCTAAAAACGGAGATTTTTCATACTCTTTTAGCAGTATGAGCTGCTCTTTTACGGCGCGGAGTCTTTTCTGAATCTCTGCGATCTTATCGGTGCCGGCGCTCTTTTTTAGCTCCGCTTCGAGCTGGCTGGATTGCTTTTGTAAATTTTGATAGCCGATGAAATTTGAAAAGCGAGAGACCCAGATATTATTTTTGATCTCATCGTCAATAACACGGATCTGATCTTTTAGCGACGCGGATAGCTTAGAATTTTCATCTTTCTTCTCACTAGCGGCGGAGCTAGCGTTGGATTCTAAGCGCGTATGCGCGGCGGAGAGCGTAGAATTTGCCTCGCAAAATGCAAGATTAAAAATCAAAAAAATAGCCGCAAGCGCTCTCATTCAAACTCTTTCAGCACTGCGATTACTTCATCTTTTGCGATCTCTTTGGAAGCGTAGAATTTGCCAATGCCGTCGGGCAGGATAAATTTTATCTTGCCGTTTTCGCTCTTTTTATCGAGAAAAAACAGCTCGTAAAATGCGTCCGCGTCCGCTACGTGGAATTTTATCGGAAGCGCGAATTTTTGAAGCACTTTACGGATCTGCTCCTCCTGTTCGCCGCTTAGTTTACCGAGGCGACGTGCTAGCGCGTTTGCCATCACCATACCGATCGCCACTGCCTCGCCGTGCAAAAATTTTTTATAATCAGTAATTTTTTCTATAGCGTGAGCAAAGGTGTGTCCGTAGTTTAACACTGCACGCACGCCGCTTTCGCGCTCGTCTCGCTCTACGACGCCCGCTTTAATCTCCACACAGCGAGCGATTACGTGCGAAATTTCATCGGCGCTTTTTAGATCGTGCGTCTCGAAAAATTTAAATAGTTCGACATCAAAGCATACAGCCATCTTTACCGCCTCCGCAACGCCCGCCGCAAACTCTCGCGCAGGAAGCGTCGATAAAAATTTGCTCTCGCAATAAACCGCGCGCGGCTGATAAAATGAGCCGATTAAATTTTTGCCGAAACGATTATTTACGCCAGTCTTACCGCCGACGCTCGCGTCCACTTGCGCTAGCAAGGTCGTAGGAACATTGATAAAATCGATGCCGCGCTCATAAATGCTCGCGCAAAAGCCCGTTATATCGCTAATAACACCGCCACCAAGAGCGATGAGCGTGCTTTTGCGATCAAGCTTGGAGCTAAAAAGATGCTCTAAAATTTGCTCCACGCTTGCGGTATTTTTATACTCTTCGCCGTCCGGGATCGTGATGATAAATTTTTGCTCGCAATCTAGCCGCTGCAGTAAGAAATCAAGCCACAGCCCGCCTACTTTGGGGTTTGTCACGATAGCGACCTTGCCTTTGAGTTTGATCTCTTGCAATTCGTCGATAAAAACGCTGTATTTTTTGTCTAAATTAAGATCGATTTTCATACGCTACCTTTGATTTTTGGGTAATTGTAACATAAATTTCGATTACTTTTCATACCCGTAATCGCTCGGAACGAAAATTTGATGATTTTTGCCTAGCTTGAAATACATCCGGTCTAAATCCTGATTGAAAATCGATGTGAGCTTGCGCGCCAAAATTCTATCATTAAATGGCACGAACTGCAGCAGATCTCGCTCGCTACCTAGCGCTAAAATCGGATTTTGCCGCTCGCAAGGAATCACGAATAAACTCTGCTTAAAAAGCTTCGATAAGCTCACGTAGCTTTGCGCAAACTCGCCTTTTTCGCTCTCGCCGAAAAGATACAAATACACGTCTAGCCCTAGCTGCGAGCTGATGTCAAAGACGATACTTGATTCTTCGCGAAGCCGCTCGCCGGCACTTAGCACGACACTTTTACGCACATCTTTTAGCTCGCCCTCTCCAAGGCTTAACACCGGAATTTCAAGCGCTTTAAGCGCTGCTTTTTTTGCCTCGAAAACTCCGCTTGAGCAAACTACCAAGCCTGCTTTATTTTCGCTCACGTCGCGCTTTAAATTTAATTCGCCCGAGTAATCGATGAGAATTTCAAATTTATCCCGCTCACACAGCGCTTTAAGCTCGCTAAAAGCGTCGTTTAACAGCGGATTTAAAATTCGCAGATAAATTTTATGATTTCTAATATGCAAATCCAAAAACTCAAGCGCCCTAACCGTCCTAGCTATCTCGTCACCGCTCATTTTTTTCATATCGATTAGCGCGAAAATATTTAGCCCAAACGGCGATGGAAATTGTCCGCTTTGCTTTTTTACTTCAGCAAACACCGCTCGCAGCGCACTAGGCTCACCAACGACTAAAATCGTATCATTCGGATATATCCGCGAGCCGGGTGTCGTTACGATGTAATTGTTGTGACGATAGATCATCGGAATTTGATATTTGGCATTAGAAAGCGTGCTGATTTTTTTATACGCAAACGAGCTTCCTACGGGCACTTTTACCTCCATTATCTCTCCGCGTCCAAGCCCGATATTATCAGCAAAAACGGGGCTATCGGGCAAGAAGCCAATGAAACGCGAGGAATTTAGCGCGAGGGTATTTACGATTTTTACGTGAGCTTCATTTTTATTTTCGCGCAAAAGTCCCCAAAAATCAGCCACATAAAGCTCTAAATCCGGAGCGAGCGTCTTTAAATTTTCAAGCGTTACTTTAGTGTCAAATTCATCCTCCATTATCACTATGCAGCGGTCAAATTCCTCTTCTGCTAGCACCACGCGCAACCGCTCAATGCTCGTAGGATCAAAAATTTCTACCGAAAAATTTGACTCGTTTTCAAGCTCTGAGGGCACGGCATCCGTATTTTTAGCTATGACGCGATATGATCTGATGACATCTTTGATTTTACAAACTTTGGATAAAAAATGGCGCGCAAACTTTCCGCTTGCGATGATTAAAACTTGTTTCATTGCTCTCCGTTTCGTGGTTTTGCAAAGATTATAACCAAAAACGGCTAAATTTTAAACCGCGCGCGGATAAATTTTGCGGGCGAGCTTAGGCGCAGCGACTTAAAAATTTAAAGATCAAAATTTTAAAATCAAGGTTTAAAATTTCAAAATCCGAGGCTTAAATTTTAAAATGAATTAAAACAAGCCTCGTTAAAATTAGTCTTGCTGCCTGGAGCGATAAAATTTCATAAATTTAAAAGCGACGCCATAACCATTCGCGCCGCTTAAGCAAAAATTTTAAACTCGCTAGATTTTAAAATTTTACCTCCGCAGAGAGCATGAAGCTTCTGCTCTCTCCAAGCGTTACGCCGTTTGCCGAGCCTAGCACGCTAGTTACGTTAAGACCGCCCGCACCGTCGGCGCTCGCAGGATACATTCCCGCCCAGTATTTTTTGTTAAATACGTTATTTACGTTGAAACGTAGCGTGGTCTTATCGCCTAAAAGATGCTCGCTCGTATATCTAATGCCGATATCAGTAACGAAAAAGCTAGGCGTGTGCTGAGTGTTTAGATCGTCCAGATACATCTTGCCAGTGTAGTGAAAATTTGTACTGATCGCAAGCTTATCGGTGCCCGGGATCACGTAATCAAGCATTAAATTTGCATTGATTTTAGGGATGCCGTTTGCGACCTTGCGATTAGCACCCGCGATACTTACGTTATGCATCTTAGGATCGATGTAGGTAAAGCCTCCTAGCACGCTTAAATTTTGCGTAATTCGTCCGCCGCTCATAAACTCAAATCCACGGTTGCGCTGCTCGCCGTTTATGCCATAAAGCCCCGTAGAGCTATTTAAGTAGGCGATCGGACGACGTATATCGAAATACGCCACGCTAAAATCGATCATATCGGCTACGCGAATTTTAGCGCCGATCTCGTGCTGCTTGGAGCGATACGGCGACGTAGATGCGACCTCGCCGTTATGCGGGCCACTCTTATAAACATAGGTAGAGCCCTGCTGCAAGCTATCTGCGTAGGTGTAGTAGATGCTGGCATCCTCTACCGGATGAAAGATCAAGCTGCCCGCCCAGCTATAGCCCGAATCGCTGTAGGCTTTAACAAGTCTTTGCTGGCGATTATTGTAGGATTCCTGCCTCATCCACGCCTTAGATGCGCTTAGCATCACGTCAAATTTATCGTTTATCGTGATATCATCTAGCACCGAGACGTTATACATATCCAAAACAGCGTAGTGATACAGACCGCTTCCGCGTCTAGCACCGGTGTAATTTAGAATTTTAGGATCGTAGATATTGCCTATAGTAGGTGAGGTGTAGTTGGTGCTTGCGATCTTATATCTATCCTGCGTCCAGTGATAGCCGTTGGTCTGCACGCTGAAATCATGCTCGATATCGCCCGTATTAAACTGAGTATTGGCCTTGAGATAACCGCTCGGCAGGTCGAATCTATATGCCGCCGTAGCACCGCCGCTATGTTGAGTATAATAATCGCCCGGCTTCGTCCACTTCGCATTTGGGTTACTTAAACATATAGCAGGCTTTCTATTATTCGGCAAAGCAGCGTAATTAGCGCAATCAAACCCTTCAGGAAGCAAATAGTTTACGACGCTGTGAATGTCGCGATCGGTGCGCTGAAACTGAAAGCCGCCCTCTAAATACCATTTATCGGTAGGCGTAAATTTAAATTTAGCGCTTGCGGTAGTGGTTTTTAGATGCATTCCTCCAAAGCTCTGTCCTAATCCACGCTCTGAGGAATCCACCGCCCTTGGAAGCGTAATTCCGTCCGTAATCTTGCCGTCTTTAACGCCGAGGGCAAACTGCCCCGCAAAACCCTTGGTATTGTGCTCATAATAGCTAGCCGCGGTTTCAAAAATAAGATCGCCCGTAGGATAAAATTCCATCGTGACGCTGGCTAGGCGGCGCTGCAAATTTGAGCCCTTCGGTTGTCTGTCGCCGTTTGATCCGTAAAACACCGCGCGGTAGCCGAATTTTTCAAATTTATCGGATAGATCAAGTCCAAGACCTAGATTGCTTCGCGACATATAATCGCTCCAGATGATGTATTGATCTTTTACGGGGCGCTTGCGCGTGTAGCTGAAAATCCCGACCGGATTTTGCGCGCCGTAGAGAGAGCCTGCGACGCCGTTTTGCACCTGAAAGCTCTCAAACATCGCCATCGGAATCGCCGTCGTCGAAATCGTATAAAAGCCGTCCCAGAAGCTGTTGCCTACGACGCTACCCTCAAAACCGCGCGTCTGCGGACGTCCGACCGTGGCGCCGCCGCGCATCTGAATCTGCGCGGACGGGAAGTATTTGACCGCCTCCTCGTAGCCGGTGACACCTTGGTGATTTATGATTTCCTTGCTGATCGTGTTGATCTGATAGGGAAGATCAAGTGCGCGCTTGCCGGCAAGCATGCCTTGCTGCACGTTTTTGCTCAAAAAGCCCTCGTCGATGCCGCTCTCGCTGATATTATCGCCGACGGAATTTACCTCGATTACGCCCATATTCTGCGATTTTTCAGGCGCAGAATTACTGCCGCTTTGCACTGCAGCCAAACTGCTGCATAGTAAGCACATACATGCCGCTAATGAAATTTTAAATTTCATCGTTTTCCTTCGTTCCATTATTTTCCCTTCGTTATGGATATATTTAATATTATTTTTTTAGCATATTAGAAAAATTTTCCTAAATTTAGACTAAATTCGAGATATAAATTTATATATTTGTAGTCGTATTTTTGCAGTTTAAAATTTCATAGACAATATACTGCGATACAAAAGAAAAATTGCGCAAATTTATATAAAATTCTAAATTAAAGTAATTACAAATTAAAATTACCTACCTTTATATTATAAAAGCCTTGAATCTAATATTCTTGGCTTTTTTAGTTTTAAATGAAAATAAAAATTAAATAATGAGAGGATGATTTGAAAATGAAAACTTTTGAAGGAAAATTTGATGGAAGAAATGCAAAAATAGGAATTGTAGCTGGGAGATTTAATGAATTTATTACTTCAAAATTAGTTGGAGGCGCTTTAGATGTATTAAAAAGAAATGATGTTTCTGAAGAAAATATTGATATTGCCTGGGTTCCAGGGGCATTTGAAATACCTTTAATTACAAAAAAATTGGCAAAGACAGGAAAATATGATGCAATAATTGCTCTAGGAGCTGTAATAAAAGGTTCAACACCACATTTTGACTATGTTTGTGCAGAAGTTTCAAAAGGAGTGGCTCAAATTTCGTTGCAAACTGACTTGCCTGTAATTTTTGGAGTTTTAACTACAAATAACATTGAAGAAGCTATTGAAAGAGCAGGGACAAAGGCAGGAAACAAAGGGTCAGATGCGGCATTTTCTGCAATTGAAATGATTAATTTAATTAAAGAAATTGAAAAGTAAAAAACGTTAGATTATCAAACACATCTAATAATTTTATTTATAAAAAGGAAAATTAAAATTATGTCTACAAATAAAAATAATGAAATTGATAAAAAATATATGCAAATAGCAATTGAACTAGCAAAAAAAGGAGCTGGGACGGTAAATCCTAATCCGATGGTCGGAGCGGTTGTTGTTCAAGATGAAAAAGTTATTGGAACTGGCTATCATAAATATTTTGGAGGACCTCACGCTGAAGTTTACGCTTTGGAAGAAGCTGCTCAAAATTCAAACGTTTTGTCGAATGCCACGATTTATGTCACATTGGAACCGTGTTCGCATTACGGGAAAACACCGCCTTGTGCTGAAAAAATTGTGAAAATGGGACTAAAAAGATGTGTTATTGGCTCATCTGACCCAAATCCGAAAGTGGCTGGAAAAGGTGTGCAGATATTGAGAAATGCTGGGATTGAAGTGCGTGAAAATGTTTTGAAAAGTGAATGCGATAAAATTAATCAAGTGTTTTTTAAATACATTATGACAAAAATTCCGTATTTGTTTTTAAAATGTGCAATAACTTTAGATGGGAAAATCGCTACAAAGACAGGAAATTCCAAATGGATTACAAATGAAATTGCTCGTGAAAAAGTTCAGTTTTATCGAAATAAATTTATGGGAATTATGGTTGGAATAAACACGGTTTTAGCTGACAATCCAAGTCTTACTGCAAGAGTTGAAAATGGTATAAATCCATATAGAATCATTATTGACCCACATTTTAAAACTGGAAAGAATCACAATATTATTAAAGAAAATAGCGATGAAAAGACAATAATTGTCACATCAAAAAATAATAAAAATTCTGAAAAGCAGCTGGATTTTTCTGAAAACAGCAAAGTTAAATTTGTATTTTTAAATGGCACAAAATTTAGCTTTAAAGAAATTCTTCGTAAAATTGGAGAAATTGGAATTGATTCAATTTTGCTGGAAGGTGGACAATCACTTATTTCACAGGCATTTGAAGAAAATGTAATTGACGCTGGAGAAATTTTTATTGCCAATAAAATTTTGGGCGATGAAAAAGGAAAGACTTTTATTGCGGGATTTGATAGGGAAAAAATGGATGAAGCTATGATTTTGGAAAATGTGAAATATAATATTTATGGCAAAAATGTTGGAATGGAATTTTTGCAAAAAAATTATAATTAATTTGAATAAAAAATTAAAAATCAGGAGAAAGTTATGTTTACTGGTTTAGTTGAAGAAACTGGAAAAGTTATTAATCTTGCGAAAAAAAATGCAAGTATTGAAATTACAATAAGAGGAAAAAAGGTTGTAGAAAAGGCACAAATTGGGGATAGTATCGCTGTAAACGGAGTTTGCTTGACTGTTACCAAATTAAAGGAAAGTGACTTTACGGCAGATGTGATGTTTGAAACTATTGAGAGAAGTGGCTTGAAACGAGCTAAAGCGGGGGATATTGTCAATCTTGAAAAGTCGCTTACGCTTGCAACTTTTTTAGGTGGACATCTTGTTATGGGAGATGTTGACTGCGAGGCTAAAATTTTGTCAATTACGGATAAGGGAATTGCGAAAGTTTATGAATTTCAGCTGGATGAAAATTATAGAAATAATATGAAATATATCGTTGAAAAAGGGCGTGTAACCATTGACGGGGCAAGTCTTACAGTAATTGATGTCAATGATGAAGATGGAATTTTCTCTGTTTCACTTATTCCGCACACGATTGAAAATATTACGATTGGAATGAAGAAAACTGGGGATTTTGTGAATATTGAAACAGATTTATTTGGAAAATATGTGGAAAAAATATTGAAATTTGATAATTTTGATAATTTAAAAAATAAAGAAAAAAAATCAAAATTGACAATGGAATTTTTACAAAAAAATGGATTTTAATAAAAAAAGGAAAAAAAGAAAGAAGTGATTTAAATGGCAGAAAATAAAGCAAAATTTGATACTGTCGAAGCTGCGATTGAAGACTTGAAAAAAGGTATTCCAGTTGTGGTTGTTGACGATGAAGATAGGGAAAATGAAGGGGATTTGATAATTCCTGCTGATACAGTAACTTATGAAACATTGAACTTTATAATTAATGAAGCACGAGGACTTATGTGTGTGCCAATGTCTAGGAAAAGAGCTGAAGAGCTTGAATTAAATCTAATGGTTCAGCATAATACCGACTATTTTGGAACTGCCTTTACAATTTCAGTCGATTCATTAGAAGGTACAACTACTGGAATTTCTACAGGTGACAGATTAAATACAATAAAAGATTTGGCAAATCCATCTAAAACTGTAAAGGATTTTAGAAAGCCAGGACATTTATTTCCGTTAATTGCACGTGAAGGAGGTGTACTTGAAAGAAAAGGGCATACTGAAGCGGCTGTTGATCTGGCAAGACTTGCAGGATTTTCTGAAGTGGCTGTAATTATGGAAATTTTAAAGAAAAACGGAGAAATGGCTCGTCGAAATGACTTGTTTGAATTTTGTCAAAAACATAGTTTAAAATTAATTACAATTGATGATTTGATTGTTTATATAAAAAAAAACGAAAAACTAGTTAAAAATGAAGCAACTGTTGATATTCCAACACAATTTGGAAATTTTACTTTTGCAGGTTATAGCGATAAAATCGAACATAAGGAATATATCGCAGTTATGAAGGGCGAAATAAAAAATAAAGAGAATATCACAGCCAGACTTCACTCTGAATGCCTGACAGGCGATGTCTTCGGTTCAAAACGATGTGATTGCCAAGAACAGCTTCATAGAGCTTTACATGAACTGGAAGAAAGCGGAGAAGGGCTTCTGATTTATTTACGTCAGGAAGGGCGTGGAATTGGAATTCTGAATAAACTAAAGGCTTACAAACTTCAGGACGAAGGCTATGATACTGTGGAAGCTAATCATAAATTGGGATTTTCTGACGATTTAAGGGATTATGCCGTAGCAGCACAGATTATAAAGGATCTAGGAATAAAATCAATTATTTTAAAAACCAACAATCCAAAGAAAATCGAAGGATTGGAAAAATATGGAATTAGAATTGCTGGACGCAAGGAAATTGAAATTGCTGCCAACGATGTAGATAAAAATTATTTAAAGGTAAAAAAGGAAAAAATGGGACATTTGTTAAAACAGGATTTATAAAAATTTTAAATTTATATTATCCAAAAAGAACCTTTAACTTTAAAATCAA
>NZ_CALKTL010000138.1 GCF_937997405.1 uncultured Campylobacter sp.
ACCGATGAGATGATCTTCGTAAAATGGACGCGCAATGCGCCGCACCGCTATAAGATCATATTAAATTTAGAAAACAAGCGCGGCTCGCTGGCGACGTTTTTGAACTATTTAGTCAAGCTCGAGGTCGATCTAGTATCGATAAGCCTTAACGAAAATAGCGAAACGACGTCGGATTATTTTGAGATCATCATCGAGCTAAACGAAAATTTAGACTCCACGGAGATTAAAGACAAACTCAAAAACCGCTTTAAAATCGTGGATTTCGTATCGCTTACGGACGTATATAAAAACTAAATAAGGGAGAGCAAATGGCTGACATTCAAGGCATTATGGAAAATTTCAAGCGCGGCGTCGCGGAGATCATCGGCGAAGAGCAGATTGAAGCTCTGATTAGGCGCTATTACGACAGCGGCGAGGTCTTCTACGTCAAAATCGGCATGGACCCCACTGCTGCGGATCTACACCTAGGACACGCCGTCGTGCTAAATAAGCTTGCGTTTTTACAAAACCACGGCGCGATCGTGCAATTTCTAATCGGTGATTTTACTGCTCAAATCGGAGATCCTACGGGCAAGAGCGAGACTCGCAAAAAACTAGCGCGCGAAGTCGTGCTGCAAAACGCCAAAACCTACGAGCAGCAGGTCTTTAAAATTTTAAATCCTGCAAAAACTAAGGTGATGTTTAATTCCGAATGGACCAACCGCCTGGGTGCTAGCGGTATGATCGAGCTATCAAGCACTTTCAATGTTGCCCGGATGCTCGAGCGCGACGACTTCGAGAAGCGCTACAAGGCAGAGCAGCCGATCAGCATCAGCGAGTTTATGTATCCGCTGTTGCAGGGATACGACAGCGTTTGCATGAAATGCGATATAGAATTCGGCGGCACCGATCAGAAATTTAATCTTTTAATGGGTCGCCAGCTGCAAAGAATTTATGATGTCGGCAAAGAACAAAGCGTCGTGATGATGCCGCTTTTGGTAGGCACCGATGGCACGAATAAAATGAGCAAAAGCCTGGGTAACTACATCGGCGTAACCGATACGCCTCATGATATGTACGGAAAGGTGATGAGTATCAGCGATGCGTTAATGTGGGATTGGTATAATCTGCTAAGCCAAAAGAGCAGCGAAGATATCGAGCTCATAAAAGGCTTCGTAGCGGATGGCTCGATCCATCCTAAAGCGGTTAAGGAGGAGCTTGCCTCCGAGATCGTCACGCAATTTTATGACGAAAACACCGCCTTTGAGGCCAAGCAGGAATTTGACCGCGTCCACGGCGCCGGCGAGCTTCCTAGCGAGATCAAGGAATATCACGTAAGCTCGCCTGCATGGATCGTAAAGGCGCTCATCAGCTGCAAGCTCGCCGTATCTAGCTCGGATGCGCGCAGATTGATAAAATCAAACGCCGTCAGTATCGATCAAAATAAAATTTTAGATGAGCAGCTTCAGCTTAGCTCGGGCGAATATACACTCCAAGTAGGAAAGAAAAAATTCGCTAAATTAAAGGTGGATTAATGAGTATAAAGATAGGCAAACACGAGATTGCACACCCGATAATTCAAGGCGGCATGGGACTTGGTATCAGCTGGGACAAGCTAGCCGGCAATGTCAGCCTAAACGGCTGTCTAGGCGTCATTAGCTCGGTCGGCACCGGCTACTACGAAAATCTTAAATTTGCCAAAAAATCGCTCGAGGGCAGACCATATCAAAGCGAGAATTTTTATAGCAAAGAGGCGCTTTTTACCATCGTGCAAAACGCCCGTAAAATTTGCGGCGATGCGCCTTTGGGGATGAATGTAATGTGCGCAGCAAACGACTACGAACGCATCGTGCGCGACACGTGCGAGGCAGGTATCGACATCATCATAAGCGGCGCCGGGCTTCCTACCAATCTGCCGGAATTTACAGCCGATTTCCCGGACGTCGCGCTCGTGCCTATCGTCTCCTCCGCCAAGGCTCTTAAGATCATCGCCAAGCGTTGGAAGCAGCGCTACGACAGAATTCCTGATGCCGTAGTGCTCGAAGGCCCTCTTAGCGGCGGACATCAGGGCTTTACCTACGAGCAGTGCGGCGATCCGGCGTTTGCGCTGGATAATCTGATTCCGCAAGTAAAAGCGGAAATCTCGCAATGGGGCAGCTTCCCGCTCTTTGTCGCAGGCGGAATTTGGGATAAAACCGACATCGATCGCGTGAAATCTTTGGGCGCGGACGGCGTACAGATGGGTACGCGCTTCATCGGCACCTTTGAATGCGACGCCGCGGAGGAATTTAAGCAGGTGCTTCTTAATGCCAAAAAAGAGGACATCCGGCTTCTAAAATCGCCCGTGGGCTATCCTGCACGCGGAATTCATACTAATCTGCAAGATATGATAGCCGCAGGCACGGCGCCTAAGATCCGCTGTATCAGCAACTGCGTAAGCCCATGCGAGCGCGGCAAAGGCGCTAACGCCGTAGGATACTGTATCGCAGACCGCCTAAGCGACGCATATCTTGGCAAAACGCAAAGCGGCCTGTTTTTTACCGGTGCGAACGGATGGCGATTAAACGAGATAATATCCGTGAAGGAATTGATAGAAAAACTTGTAAATGGCGAAGATAGTTAAAATTTTTCTAATCGCGGCTTTTAGCTGCGTATTAGCGTTTGGAGCTTCGAGCGAGGTGTTTTTTGCGAAATTCGACAAGGATTTCATCGTAGCAACACCAAATTACAAGCGCTCGTTGCACAAGGAGTTAAAATTGCTCTACCAAGGCGCGTCCGATAAAGAAGTTCGCATCAAAGCGCTAAAAAGGCTGGTTTACAGCTCGAAAAATTTAGGGCTTGATTCCTCGCCTTATGAATCTGCGCTAGCCAAATTACAAGGCAAAGCAAGCGATAGCAGCACGAATTCTAAAAAACTCAAAGATGAAAACACAAAAAATTCCAAAAGCTTGGACGAGAAAAACGCTTCAAATTTAGCGCACAGCCCCAAAGCCCCCGCCTCTAAAAATTCTAAGAATTCAAAAAATTCCACTTCCAAAAATCTCAAAAAGACGCGCGCGCCAGAAGAAGCCGATCTAAGCTCGCTATCTAGCGAGGATCTAGAATTCTTACGCTCTACTAGACCTCACGATGCAGACGACGCAAAAAATTCAACAGACGATGCGCGTAGCAACGACGCGAGCGAAAATCCCGCAGGAGCCGATGACTCCTTACAAGCGCAGAATTCCGCAGGTAGCGCTGCGACAGAGCGACTAGATTCTGAACTTCGCAAAAGCAGCGTAAAAAAATCCGCCCCCGATGCCAAACTCGCTCTAGCATCGCTGCGCGGTGATGGGGATGAGATCGTGCTTGAGTTTAACCGCGATCTAAAGCGCGGCGATTATAAAGATTTTACGATCGCAAGTAGCGATAATTTTCGCTTCGTGCTCGATTTTAGCGCGCGGCAAAAGTCACAAAAAACGCGGCTTAAAGATAGCTTCGTTAGCGATGTGCGCGTCTCGCAATACAACGACAAGACCGTACGCATCGTACTTAGTAATCCGAAAGAATTCAACGCAAACGTAGAAATTAACGGCAATATGATGATTTTAAGTACGGCTGAAGGCTTAAAAGCCGCAAAATCGGCGCGAGCAGAAAAAAACAAGGATCAAAAATCAGGGCGCAAGCACGGACGCGAGCAAGATAGCGAGCCGCAAATCAGCACGATAGAGGAATCAGGGGGCGCCAAATCGACCTCCGTGGCCGCCGGTAAAATTTATAAATCCACTAAGGGCAAGCTCATCGTAATCGACCCCGGTCACGGCGGTAGCGATTCGGGCGCGGTAGGAAACGGGCTGAAAGAAAAAAACGTCGTGCTGGCCACATCCAAAAAGCTCGGTGTGCTGCTTACCAAGCGCGGATACAAGGTGCTTTATACGCGCAGCACCGACGTTTTTATAAATCTACGATCGCGCACCGCTTTCGCCGCTAAAAAAAACGCCGATATGTTTATTTCGATCCACGCAAATGCCGCTCCTAACGCTAACTCAGCACTTAAAATGAGCGGTGTGGAGACCTTTTTCTTAAGCCCGGCTAGAAGCGAACGCAGCAAAAACGCCGCCGCGCTCGAAAACAGGGGCGATCTGGAGGATATGAATACCTTCTCGAAGCAGACCTTCCTAAATTTCTTAAACCGAGAGAAGATAATCTCCTCAAACAAGCTTGCCATCGATATTCAAAGCTATATGCTAAGCTCGGTCAAAAAGAGCTTTTCAAGCAGAGACGGAGGCGTGCGCGAGGCGCCATTTTGGGTGTTGGTGGGCGCTACGATGCCCGCGGTGCTCGTGGAGATGGGCTACATCACGCACCCGCAGGAGGGTAAAAATTTAGGCAAAAGCGCCTATCAAGATCGCATCGCCCAAGGCATCGCAAACGGCGTGGACGCGTACTTTCAGAAAAACAAGTGATGAAATTTTACGCGCCGCGCATTTTGCGAGCTAGATGAAATTTTATTTTGGCGCCGAGATTTGCCCCGCAGATATAGTTTAGCGGGCACAACGGACTTGCATATAAACAGAGCGCGGAGGCGGTAAATTTAAAATTTAAAGCCCGCCACGCTAAATTTAAAGCAAAATGCGCGGCGCTTGGGTGCAAAATTCGCTCGCGTGCAAAATATCTACTACGGGCAGGTAAATTTTTTACGGAGCGTCTTGCGGCGCCACGAGCTAGGGATATATACAGCTTAGGCGCGGAATTTTAACGTGGCTCGGCATAAAATTTTAAAGCACGGACTTGGCGCCACTTGCTCGGCAGAGCGCAGCTAGGTAAAATTTACCGACAAAATCGCATTTAAATCGCGCGAAAATAGCGATTTTGTCGCGCTAACGCAAGTCGTGTTTCAAACCGCGTCCGCGCAATTAGGATTGTGCTTTAAGTTATGAGCGTGTATATTGCGCCAGTCGCGCTTAAAACAGCACGGTCGCGTCCTAAAATTTCGCGCCATGTCCGCAGGACGCGCGATATTTGCGTAATGCTGCGAACGCGGCAGTTGCAACGCGCCGATGCCTGCGCTCTATGTGCATTAAAGGTGCAGCTGAATCGTAAATTTAAAGATAAATTTTAAAAGGTCCGAAATGAAAAAAATCGTATTTTTGATCCTGCTTTTCGCCGCCGTCGCGCTCATGCTCTACGTCACTTCGCGCGTAAATCCGAGCCTTTTTGCCGAGATCAAAGTCCTAGGCGCACTGCTAAACGCCACGATATTCGGCGTCGCGCTCATCGCCTTAGCGATCGGCGAAAAGGAGCTTGTGCGCTTTCCGTTTCTTACCGCCTCGCTGCTGGCGCTGTTTTCGGGGCTGGTAGAGGGCGTGCTGCTCTTCGAAAACCGCTACTACATCGCGATCACGGCGGTAGCGTTCGTCGCCTTTGTCTTTTATCTACAGATCAGGCACAAAAGATTTTCAAACAAAATTTATGAAAATTCTGCGGACGAGAGCTCTAAAAATTTAGACAGCAACGAGAGCGAAAACTACAAAGAGAGCGGCGAAATTTTAAATTCTCAAAGCGAGGATGAAATTTTAAATTCTAATGACGATCGCGGTGAAAATTCCGCGGATGGCGCAAGGCGCGATAGATGATCAGATCCGCGCTGATCGCGCTTGCGGTGATATTTTTGCTGCTTTTAAATTTAGCCAATCTCTTCGGCATGACACGCATAAGCGGGCCGGTGCCTGCGATGATCTGGTTTGCGATCAGCTTCTGCGGGGTTTTTTACCTATACAAATTTTGCGGCGCAAAGCCCGTCTCGGCGCGGATCGGGATCTTTGCCGTAGCCTTCGTGGGCGGATTCTTCACGAGCGTTTTGTACTACGGATTTTTTAATTCACAAACTTTGGAATTTGCCTTTACATACGCCCTTTTTGCAGTGGTTTTTACGCTCGGCATCGGCGTGATTTTATAGCGAGTTTTAAAATTTAGTGCCCCGCTTAAAATTTCGCCGCCGAAGCTCAAAATAAACTCGCGCGATTTTGTAAAATTTCAAAATTTATCCGCGCGAACACCAAATTTACATCCTGATCTTGTAGGTCTTGTAGTTATCTTTCATCCTAAACGTCAGCAAATTTTGCAAAATTCCAAAGAGGATCATAAAGGTGATGAAGCTGCTACCGCCATAGCTGAAAAACGGCAGCGGCACGCCTACGACGGGCGCGAAACCCACCACCATCGAGATATTAACGCCCGTGTAGATGAAAATAAGCGAGGCAAGCGCGCTCGTAAAGACCCGTATCAGATAATCGCTTTTGAAATCGTAGTTCAGGCTCAGCAGATGCAGTATCAGCAGCGCATACAGCGCGATCAGCGCAGCAGCCCCTACAAAGCCGAAGCGCTCGATCGTATAAGCGAAGATAAAATCGCTCGTCGCAATCGGTAGAAATTTAAAGTGCGTCTGCGTCGCTTCATCCTTATCCTTGCCGTAGATGCCGCCGTTTCCGATAGCGATGATCGCCTGCTTGACCTGATAATTGGGCTCCTCGCTGATAAAATCGGCGATGCGCTTTTTTTGATAATCGTGCATGTTTTCGTACAAAATCGGCGAGCTGGCCACAAAAACGATGATCAGCGTAAGCCAAATTTTTTTATCGACGCCGATGATGAAAAGGATCGCAAATCCGGTCAAAAAAAGTATCGCGGCGGTGCCTAGATCGGGCTCTTTTGCGATCAGAACGAAAGGTAGAAGTATGTAAAAGCTAAGGCGCAAAAAATCCTTCAGCCCGTAGCCGTTTTTCGGCGGCGGATTTTTGTGTATCAGATACATCAGCATCAGGATAAACGCGGGCTTCATCACCTCGCTGGGCTGCAGCGTAAAATGCACGAAAGGGATCTCCAGCCAGCGCCTAGCTCCTAGCTTGCTAACGCCGAAAAAATCGACGCTGAGCAGCAATATGATATTGATCCAATAAAATATAGGGATCAGATATAAAAATTTGCGTATCGGAAAGAGAAAAAATAGAGTAAAAACGGCTAATCCGACGCCGAAATAAACGACTTGCTTCGAGGACAGCACGTCGTTTGCCTCGCTTATTAAAACGTATGAAAAAACCACTATCGGCACGATCAAAAAAGGTTGAATGAAATCAAAATATGCTAAAATCTTTTTGTCAATTTTAAACAACGCTTAATCCTATTAAAATTTTGACGTAAGAATAGCCAAAAAAGGTATAAATTTGGATAATCTAATAGCACAATGCAGCGAAAGGCTCGACGTTTTTTTAAGCTCGCAGCTTGGAATTTCGCGCAATCAAATATCAAGCCTGATCAAATCCGCAACGGTCAAAGTGGACGGAGCCGTGCAAACTAAGCCCGGCTATAAGCTATCTGCGGGCGAGCTCGTGCACATCGACTACCCCGCGCCCGCGCCGCAGCAGATGAGCGCAGAGCGGCTAGATTTCGACGTTGAAATTTTATACGAGGATGAGGATCTGCTCGTGGTAAATAAGCCCGCGGGCCTTACCGTCCACCCCGCCGCAAGCGTCAAAGAGCCCACGCTCGTGGACTGGCTCAAGTCTCGCGGCTATCTGCTTTCCACGCTCGGCGGCGAGCTTCGCGCGGGCATCGTGCACCGCCTGGATAAGCTCACCAGCGGCGCCCTGCTCGTCGCCAAAAACAACGCCGCGCACGCCGCGCTCTCGGCGCAGCTAAGCGATAAAAGCATGGGGCGGATATACCTCGCGCTCATCGACCTGCCGCTGAAAGAGCCCTGCGTGATCGAGCGCCCGATCTCTCGCAACCCTGCAAACCGTCTAAAAATGGGGATCGTGCCCGGCGGACGCAATGCAAAGAGCGCGTTTTATGAAATTTTAAGTGGCACAGAACTAACGGAGCTTCAAAACTCCGCCCAGAGGTGCGATGAAATTTTAAGTACGAGCGCGGGCAATGGTACGGCTGCGGGCAAGAGCGCGGGGGCGGATAAAATTTTAAACGACTACGCAGGCGCGGATAACGCGGACGAAATTTCAAATAATTGCATGCGGAGCGCGGATAAAATTCCGATCCAAAGCGTAGATAAAATTCCAAGCAGCCGCGCAGACAACGCAGATAAAATTTTAACCGCCGATATGAACGCAAATGAAACCAAAGCCGCCCGCCTCGCCGAGAATAAATTTTTAAATTTTAAAAATCCCGCTCAAAACTATAAGCTGCCACCGATAAACCTAAAGAGCTTTAATCTCGTCGCGGCAAAGCTCTTCACGGGCCGCACGCATCAGATCCGCGTGCATTTAAGCTCGATAAATCGGCATATTTTGGGCGATCATTTATACGGATTTAAGAGCGAAAACGCTAAAATTAGCAGGATTTTGCTCCATGCCTATTTGCTCTATTTCATCCATCCGCGAAGCGGCAAAGAGGTGAAAATATGCGCAAATTTGCCGAGCGAATTTCTAAATTTTACGACAAATCAAAAGGTAAAGGATGAAATTTATGAAAAAATTTTACCGACTAACGTTGAGCGCTACTTTAGCGATATTAGTGGCTGGCTGCACTACGTCTAGCGCGCCTAGCGCAAGCGACGAGAACCTTCCGCGCGTAGAGGGCATTAGGACGATCACGAGCGACAATGAGATCGGCCTTGAGTGGCCTAGATACGACTCAGATACCGCCGTACTGGGCTTTGTCGTTTACCGAGCGCCTGCAAGCGGCGGCGAAGCCAAAAAGATCGCCACCATCGCAGATCCATACTCCACCCACTACGTAGATACGAGACTGCAGCCGGGCACTTCGTATAAATACACCGTGCGCACATACGGCGCCAAGGGCGTTTCGGCTCCTTCTCCGGTCGCTATCGCAAGCACGGCGAAGATGTTAGAGTCCGTGCCGTTTGCGCAGGCTATCTACGGGCTTCCGGGCCGCGTTAAGATCATCTGGCGTCCGCATCCGGATCTTCGCGTAAGCTCCTATCTAATCGAGCGCCGTCCTAAGGGAGGCGAGTCGTGGAGTACGATTAAAGAGGTTCGCGGCAGACTTAGCGCTGAGTATATCGACAATATCGATTACGGCGAAGGATACGAATACCGTATTACCGTCAAAACCGAAAACGGAGAGCTGTCCAAGCCTAGTGCAGTCATTGCCGCAGCGCAGGCAGAATAAAGTTTGCCGAATTTCATAACCCAAAGCGTGAGCCTGCCGACGCTACCAGCTAGATTCGGCGAGGTCGAATTTTTAGAGACGGCGCGTGATAGAAACCTGACGCTCGTGCGAACCAGAAGCTTTGATAGCGAGTTTTTTATCACCCTAAAACCCGGCGGCGGTAAAGTTATAATAAAGGGCGAAAAGATCACCAAGCCCGCCAAGATCGGCCATCTGCAACGAGCGCTCGAAATTTTTAAAGAGCGCTTCTGCGGGCCGATCATCTCGCAGGCGTTTGCTTTCAAAGACAGCTCGCTTACCGAAAAAACGCCGCTGATTTTGGACGAGAATGAAATTTTATCCCTCGTAAAAAGCTCTAAATTTAATAAAATTTTTATCGAGATCGGCTTCGGCTCGGGCAGACACCTGCTTCATCAAGCGCGCTCAAATCAAGACGCGCTGCTAATCGGTATCGAAATTTACAAGCCCGCGATCGAACAGGTCGCAAAACTAGCGATCCGCGAAGGGCTGCAAAACATCGCTCTCATAGCCACCGATGCGCGGGTTTTACTGAGCCTGCTTCCCGCGGGCTGCCTGCAGCGCGTGTTTTTGCACTTCCCCGTGCCGTGGGACGACGCACCGCACCGCCGCGTCATAAGCGACGAGTTCGCCTCGCAGATCGCACGCACGCTCGGGCTCGGCGGTCGCTTCGAGCTTCGCACCGACAGCGAGGAGTACTTCCTCTACGCGATACAAAAGCTCTCGCCCTACGTTCAGCGCAAAGCGGGCGAAATTTCGCACTTCAAAAATCGCGACGCCGCCGTAGCGAGTAAATACGAGGATAGATGGCGCAAAATGGATAAAGATATCTACGATCTGATCTACGAGAACAAAACCGCGGGCCGGGGCGAGCCGCAGCAGTTTGAGATGGAATTTTTAAAATTTGACGCGGCGGCAATCTCGCGAAATTTTAAAAATTCTACCTTCAAAGGCGAGGATTTTTTCGTGCATTTTGAGGAAATTTTTTACTTTGACGCTCAAAAAAGCTTGGACGCGGGCAGCGCTTGCGAAGCGAACGGCGTAAATTTAAGCAGCGCGGGCGAAGCTATAAACAACGGCGAAGCTATAAATTTAGACGCGACGCGTGGCAAAAATTTAACCGAGCGAGCGAGCGTGAATGAAATTTCGTCAGACTGCGGCAAAATTTCAGCTACGGCGGCGGGCGATAAAATTTCAGCTTGCGCCAACGCTACGCAAATTCTAAAAAAAGCAAGCGCCGTACCTTGTAAAAAGGGATCGCAAGCCGAACGGCAAAGCAAGCCGAGCTTCACCAAGCAGCAAGATAAACACCAAAGCAACCTAGAAGGCTGTGCAGAAACGCGAGCCGAACACCAAAGCGAGCTAGACTGCGCAAAGTCACAGCTCAAACAGCAAAGCAAGCCGTGCACTGCAGAACCGCAAGACGTGCTAATCCTGCTTTCGCTAGGTGCATTCGACTTTCCGCAGCAGTGTTTCATCCGCGCAAACGCAAGCGGTACGCGCTACTTTATCTGCCGCCCGCTTCCTACGCGCGAAAATCACGCGGCACATCAAAAAATTTCGGAGATATTTTCACAATGGCAGAGATAACGGACGATTACAACATCATCACCGCAGCGGGCCTCACGCTGGGCTACGAAAAGGCGGGCGCGGTCATCCAAGACGCAAATTTCGGCATCGGCGCGAAGGATTTCGTCATCATCACGGGCAAGAGCGGCAGCGGCAAATCCACGCTGCTTAAGTCCTTCTACGGCGGCATCGACATCATCGGCGGCGAGCTGAACGTCTGCCTGTGCGATCTAAAGGGCATCACAAACTCCGATCTGCGCACCCTGCGCCAACGCATCGGCATTATCTTTCAAAATTACCGCTTGATCAACGAATGGACGATCGAGCGCAACATAATGCTTCCGTTAATGATAATGGGCTACAATCAGCAGGTCTGCCAAGACCAAGCCAAAAAGCTACTGCGCCACGTCGAGCTCGGGCATAAGATGGGCAAGTATCCGCTCGAACTTAGCGGCGGCGAGCAGCAGCGCGTGGCTTTGGCGCGTGCGATGGCGCATAATCCGCGCCTACTGCTGTGCGACGAGCCTACGGGAAATTTGGACGACTACTCCAGCGCCATTATTTGGAATTTGCTGCGCTCGGCGTGCGAGTCGTGGAACGCCTGCGTCGTCATCGTGACGCATAAAATGCCCTCTACGCTTCGTTTTAGGCACCGACATTTTGAGATTAAGGACGCTAAAGTAAATGAAATCGATTAAAACCCATTTCGGCGTGATCTTTTCGCTCGTCGCGCTGCTTTTTTCGGTGCAGTTTGGAATTTTTATGAGCAACCTAACCAAAAGCTACGAGCGCTCGATCCAAAATGAATACAACATCGTGCTAGTCTCCAAAACCCCGCTCAGCTTGCAAGACGCGCAAAAAGCGGTGCCGAAGATCAGCTCGATTAGCGAAATTTCCACAGCGGGCATCACCGAGCGGCTAAAGGGTAAAATTTCACAAAACGCCTTTGCCGAGCTTAGTAAAAATTTACCTAAATTTTATAGCGTCAAGCTCGAAAGCTTCCCCGACGCCGCGCAGCTTGCAAAGATCGAGCAGGATCTAAAATCCATAGGCTCGCTTACGCGGGTTGAAATTTTCAAAAAAACCCACGATGAAATTTTTAAAATTTTACTGCTTATCAAAAGCCTCGTTTACGGCTTTGCGTTTCTGATCGTGCTTTTAGGCGTGATGTTAATTCACCGCCAGATGCGTATCTGGGTTTACGAACACAAAGAGCGCATCGAGATCATGGAGCTTTTCGGCGCGTCGTTTTTGATAAAAAGCGGCAAGCTCTACCGAATGGCGATAATAGACTCCTTTATCGCCACGCTGATCGTGACCTGCTTTTATATAGCGCTTCCTTCTTGGGAGGTGTTTTCGACCACGCTTAAGGGTATCGGCGATCTACGCACCGCCATAGTGCTGCCTTACGACGCGCTGATCCTTTTGGGTGTCGCCTTGACGCTATCTATCATCGCGGTAAGTTTTGTGATGCTGCAAATTGGAAATAAACGAGCATGAAAAGGGCTTTTTTAGCGCCGCTTCTTGTGCTAGGGCTCGCCGCGGCTCTTACTTATGCCGCGCCCGCAAAGGGACAAAGCACGAAAGATAAGATCGCCAAAGCGGGTCAAGAGCTAAAAAGCTCGCAAAAGGAGGGGATGCAACTCTCGCAAAAGATCGATGAGATTGCAGGCCAAATCGTAAAGGAGCAGGAGGGCTTTAAAAAGCGCGAGGGCGAGATTAAGCAGCTAAGTGACGCGATCGAGGGCTTAAAAGATCAATACGCCGCCGAAGCGCAGGAGCTTGAGAAGCTCAATAGCCAAAACGTCACGCTTCTTAGCGTGCAAAATGATCTAGAAAGCAAGATCATAAGTGTGATCTCGCAAGAGCTATCGTTTGATCTCATCACCGACGTAAATTCCACAACCACGCCCGATTCTATCGTAGCTAGCGAAATTTTAGAGGGGCTCGGCGTCGTTATGAACGACGAGCTGAAGGGGCTGATCAAAGACTATGAAAATAATCAAAATTTTATCAACGAGCAGAATAAAAAGATCAAATCTATCCAAGCAAGCATGGCAGGCTACGACAAGAAAAAAACCGATCTTAACGCCAAGCAAACCACCCAAAAAGAGAAGCTCGCGCAGATGAAAAAGGACAAAGAGGACTACATCGCGAGACTGGAGAAGATAAACGACGAGCAAGATGCCATATCTAAGACCCTGCAGGAGCTTAAGATCATCGATGACGCCGAGGAAAAAGCCAAAGCGCAGAAGGAGGAAGCGGCACGCCAAGCAAAGCTTGAAGCGCAGAAGCAAAAGGAGCGCCAGGCGCGCGAAAAAGAGTACGCCAAAGCAAAGGCGGCTGCCAAAAAGGCGGGCAAACCCGAGCCTGAGCCTCCTAGCGAGCCCGAGCCAGAAGTGAGCGAGCCAGCGGATGAGCGCGTAAGCAAGATCAACCAAAAGGTCAAGCAGTACGGCTCGAGCTATCAGTCCTCGCGCGTTAAAAAATACAGCGGAGCCAAGACCGCGGCGCCTCTGAACAGCGCGTATTTGAAGCGGAAATTCGGCAATTACAACGATCCCGTGTATAACATCAAGCTTTTCAACGAAAACATCGTGCTCGGCTCAAATAGCGGCGACACGCAGGTTAAGGCGGTGCTGCCGGGTAAAGTAGTCTTTGCTAAAGAAACCGCCGTGCTCGATAAGGTCGTGATCCTAGAGCATAGCGGCGGCATCCACACGATCTACGCGCATCTAAATCAGATCCCGCCTACCGTGCGCGTCGGCTCCAACGTCAAAAAGGGCTACATCATCGGGCGCATCGGCTCAGATCTGACCTTTGAGGTGACGCAGCAGAACTACCACATCAACCCGCTCGATCTCATCAGCCTGAGGTGAGCCGTGGGCGATGAAAATTCTGAATTTAGCGGATCTTGCGAGGACGCCGAAAGTTTAAATTTAAGCGAGCAAAGCTCGAACTGCGAGTTAAATTTGAGCGATGAAAATTCTGCGGCGACGTTAAATTTAAACGATCAAAATTTAAGCAACCAAAGCTTTGCCGCCATAGGTATCGCCTCCATGTCAAATTTAGATGGCGAGAATTCCGCCACGGGAGTCGCTGCATTAAATTTTAAAAATAAGAATTCCGCGATGACGGACATCATAGCGACATCAAAAACGATGGTGGGCACCGCAAAAACAGGAAGCTACAACGAGCGCCGTAGAAGCAAAAATGACAAAAACAGCGCAAAACAATATTGAGATTACAAGGGTAGCGGAGGAAATAATGATAGCAGAGATAGCACCGACAAAAGAAGCAGAAGCGGCGAGGCCGCAGATCCAAGAGCTTACCAATTTTCTTAGCGAATACGCCGCCAAGATGCTTAGCATCGGCACTTACACCGCGCGCATCGAGCACTGCGTGCGCAGGATAGCGGACGCTTACGACTATGAGGCGAGCCTGATGATCTTCGTGCGCCACTTCATCATCAGCGTGATGGACCCCGCGGACAACTCTATCCGCCGCACCTACGTCAAAACGGGCGCTGTGGCGCAGATCAGCTTCGATCTGATCTCGGAGCTAAGCGCACTTAGCTGGGAAATTTACGACGAGAAAATCCCTCTTGCGCGCGCCAGAGCCGCATTTGCAGAAATTTTAGCCTCGCAAAAGAAAAGCTTCGCCAAAACGCTCGTTTTGCTCAGCGTCGCAAATGCCGCGTTCTGCGAGCTTTTCGGCGGCGACGGCGGCGCAATGGCATTAGTTTTTGCAGCTACGGCTTTTGGAATTTGCGCCCGCTATCTACTTAGCAAGCTTAAAATCAATCTAAAAATCCAATACATCGCGGTTTCGTTCGCAGTCTCCTTCATCGTCTCGCTAGGCGCTCGCTACGGGCTTAGCGCCACGCCCGACGTAGCCGTGGGATCGAGCATACTATTTTTGATCCCGGGCGTCTGGCTGATCAACTCGGTATTTGACATCCTAAACGAAAATATGCTCGTAGGCATCAGCAGAGGGCTAAACACGGGGCTTTTGATCATATGTATCGCGATCGGACTATTTCTGACGCTTAGCATCTCAAATTTGGGGCTTGTAAATGTTTGATCTCGCGCTTTTGGTATTTAAGGACGCTTGCTTTGCCGCTGCGGCGGGGCTCGGGTTTGCGTATGCGTGCATGCCGCCTAAAAAGACGCTCGCCTTCTCGGCGCTGCTTGCGGCGGTTGCGCATTCGTGCAGGTTTTTGCTGATACAGAGCCAAATTTTTTCGATCGCCGCCGCGACGCTTTTTGCGTCGTTTCTGATCGGTGTTTTGGGGATGCTTTGCGCCAAGCGCCTCAAGGTGCCCGCAGAGATTATCGCCTTTCCTGCGCTGCTTCCGATGATACCTGGCATCTACGCCTACAAGGCGGTTTTGGCGCTGTTTTCTTATATCAGAGCCGCGGGCGCAGAGCATAAACTCGCCCACCTCATCTCGTTTTTCGATAACGCCCTCGCCACGATCTCGATCTCGCTGGCGCTCGGCACGGGTGTCTCGATAACACTGCTAATTTTCTACGAGCAGTCCTTGATGATCACTCGCGGCGCAAGAGGCAAATAGCGCTAAATATGGGATTTTAAGCAGTCGTGGCGGGTAAATTTAAATTTTATCATCTTCGCTAGCGGGGTAAAATTTATAAATTTTCCGCCCTTACCGCCAAAGTAAAATTTAGTTATATTCTCCATTTATCGCTCATTATTTGATATTTGTTTTATTGTTTTCTCTTTTTTATCGTAGTAATATCCCATATAACTTAAAAGTGTATTTCTGCAGCCCAATATAATTTGTTGCATAATTATAAGAAAGATAAATGCTATAATTAGAATGTATTAAAATACTACAAATTTCTTAGAAAGGACTTCAAATGGCTTTAACAGAAGAAGATATGAAAATGTGGCAGGGCGTAAGCGATCATTTGACGCGAATGGAAAACGACGCTGAATATCGCAAGGAAGTCGAAAATCAACTTTATCGCGGTGCTCCAAAAAAGAGTATTGAAAGAATACGACAAGCAGGTATAAGAAATAGCCAATCAAAGTTAGTAAGCGCAATAAAAAAGATTGATTTCAGCTCTAATGCCGAATTGATAAAAATTCAAGACGAAGCGATTGTCCTTGCTGAAAATTCTCTAGAAAATTTTTTAAAAGAATATAATGAGCACCCTAATACCACAGGTGGTCGTTATATTTGTTCCGATACATTCAAAGAACTTTTTCCTTGCTTTGAAGCAAAAGAAAATAGGGCTCTAGTAAATGACGCGATACATAATTCCTCCGCTGTTTTGGCGGCGACGCAGTTTGAAGAGGTTCTAAAGCGCGATGAGCCTAATAAAACCAAAGCAATTTTCATCACCGGAATTCCTGGAGCCGGAAAAACAACCTCGGTTAAAAATTTTATGACTGATGACAAAGTTAAACTTATTTTTGAAGGGCAGTTGGCAAACCCGGCGCCGACTATCCCAAAAATAGAGCAGTGCCTACAAAAAAATTTAGACGTTACGATTGCTGCGGTGCATATAGAGCCAGAAAAAGCTTTAGACAATACTTTTAAGCGCTTTAACGAATACGGGCGCGGCGGGAGCATTGAAGTTATGTCTAGCATCCAAGGCAACTTACCGAGCGGTTTAAAAAAGTTAAAAGAGCATTTTGGGGATAAAATTAATATTATCGCCATTGATAGAAATAGCGATAAGAATAAAATTTTAACCGACGAAAAAGAGATCTACAAACTAATCAGTATCGGCTCAAAAGAGGAAATTTTCAAACGTTTAAAAGTCAAATTAGACCAAGATTTTCAAAAAGGCAGAATCGACAAAGCTTGTTTTGCTCAGGCGAACGAAACAAAGCTAAATAAAATTATGTCTATCCGAACCCATTAAGCCGAAATCGCAAAATTTAAAAGTGAGCTAGAGTAAAATGCACGAAGCGATATACCTCAAGACTTAATCCGCGATAATTTTAGAATGTCTCAAATATCATTAAATCAGGGCTTTTGCTTGATCTACTCTAGCAAATTTCATCTCAATGCTTTGTAGGTATTGGGCTCTCTTGCTCCGCTCGTCGCACCTCTTGCCGTGATGGTAAAATTTAGCTGAGCTTTTCTGACTTAAACGCCCTTTTTACCGTCATATAAAAGCCGCTAAAGATAAAAAGCGCCATACAAAGCGAAACGAGCGACCATAAAATTTTACCCGCGAGCCCAAAAAAATAGCCCGTATGCAGCTGATAGTTCGCGTCTTTAAACTCGCCCACGGTGATACCCTCCGTTTGCTTCTGCTGCGCGATTTTGCCCTCATTTAGCTTCACGCTCGCGCCTTTTGGACGGGCTGTAGCGGGCGCATCGGGCTCGTAGTATCTGACGCCGATCTTATCTCCGGCTGCGAGCATTAGGGTAAATTCTTTATACTCTATGCCACTTGATCTGAATATCTCATAAGCCCTCTGCGCGTCGCTAAATTTATACGTAGCGGGCTTTTTGCTCTCCTCTTTAGCAGGTGCGGCGGCGTGATCTTTAGAAGCAGCGGCTTTAGGCGCGCTAGCTTGCGGTAAATTTTGCGAACTTACGAAAAGCTTCATCACAGCATCGTTATACCAGCTATACGACCAATTAAGCCCGGTTAGGCAGATAAGTAGGTAAATCACTACACTCAGCGAGCCTAGGCTCGTATGTAGGTTATAAAAAAGAGCGTATTTTTTGAGTTTAAAATTTGGTCTTATAGCTTCGATAAATTTGCGCCTAAGCCTTGGGAAATGCAGCCATACGCCGCTTATTACGAGCAGTATCATCGCCACGACGCTCGCACCCACGATCTGTTTGCCGACCTCGGCTGCGGTTTTATTGCCACTTAGCGCTAGACCCAAATTTCGATGCAACGCCATCACCGTTAGCACAAAGCTCGTGCCGCGATCCTTGCCAATGATCTGCGCAGTGTATGGATCGACCAGATACGCATCATTTCTGTTTGCGTAAATGACGAAGGCTTCGTCATCACTTTTGGGCACGACGAGCCTTACGGGCTGCTTAGCGCCTGTTTGCTCGCTAAAGCTTTGCAGGATTTTCTCCACGCTTTGCATTTCGCCCGTTTTTTCGACCTTTTTAGAGCCCGCGTTTATTAGCGCCTCAAGCTCGTGCTGATACGACAAAATCGCGCCTGTAATGCCTATAATAAGCAGCGGGATAGAAAAAACGATCGATAAAACAAGATGGACGTTAAATAAAATTTTGTTGCGCTTAAGAAGCGAGCTCATTGTAGATCCTTGCGAGATGAATTTAATCTTTATTTGATTGAGGTTCGCAATTATATTGTGCGATTTTAAATATTTAGATAATTATCATTAAGATTTAAGCTGCGAAATTTAAGGCGCGTTATGGCATCACAAGAGCGCACAGGCACTTCGCGCAACGTCATAAACCGCGTACTTCAGGATCTCAAAGCCAAAATTTAATCCGCCTTTCGCGCGGCAAGATCACGCTAGCGAGATAAAATTCTAATCGCGATTTATAAAAAGCGCGCTTAGAATCTCGTAAATTTAGAAATTTTGCGCTAAAATTGCCAAAGACGCGAGCTTGCGTAATTTATAAAACAAGGTCATTATTATGTCGCAAAGTATAACCGAGTTTGCTACGATAATCCTTTATGTTACGATAGGCTTTTGCCTTCTTGTTTCATTGCTTGATAAAAACAGATCATTCAAAACCGTAGATCACGGAACTCTGTTTATCTCCACCGATCCGCTTTTAAAAATGCAGATGTTTATAATATTCCTAAGCTTCGGCGTAGTCACTCTATCCAGCTCGCACGTAGCAAAACATAACGGCGAGCCGATACCCTGCTTTTACACCCACGATAAAATTTGCTCGCAAGAGTACAAAGCGGCAGGCATAAATTTAAGATGCTTTGAAGAAGGCGATCCCAGATGCATAGACGGATATCTGCAAATAAGCGAGCCTATACTAATACTCGGCAAAATCATATCTGTCTGCGCCATAATTTTTTCTTTTGTCGTGCTAATTCAAAAAGGAATTAGAATAGATAAAAGCGGCATCTGCAAAGAATGGGAGGTTCTGCCGTTTAGGCATACGGAAAAGATATACTTTGATGAGATGAACTACGCCACATGGTTTATAAGAGGCGTAAAAATAATCAGCATACGAGGCAAAATTAGCGGCGTTAAATTCGGGGCGGGATATTTGTATGCACAAAAGGATATAGATTTTTTGCAAAATTTTATATTAGAAAAGCTAGCTGAAATTTCAAAAGCTAAAGCAGCCGAGCAAAATGCTTGAGCTTTTAATTTAACGCTAAAAATATCTAAATTTAAGGTGGCGGCATGATATTTTTATATTTGATATTCGGCATAAATCTTTTACTGTTTGGGCTTGCTATTTTAAAAAGCATGGTTTTTAAAAGCAAAGCCTCTTATAAAACCGTGCAAAAGGGCGCCTGGCTCATACCTCCTAGCCCCATAGCAAAAACTATGCTTATCGTGCTATTTTTATCCTGGGGTTCGTTGGTGGCGTTTGATGAGCCTTGGATAAAAACAACAAGAGGCGGAGGTAAAGTTGCATGCTTTGATGCAAACGACCCTTTATGCGTAGGCGGGTATATGCAAAGAGGCGGCGGCGAGACCGCACTCGTGATCGTAATGGGTCTTGCAATGATGTTAATTGCCATACTGCCGTTATCCGAAAAGGGCGTCATCATAGATAGCCGCACCGTAAGGAAAGAGTGGAGATTTTTATCGTTTAAATTTAGCACAAAGATCGATATAGAAAACGCCCTTACGGAGAAAGGGATGAGGGGCGAGATGCCGATTTTGATAGTAGAAGACGGGCAAAGCGGAAAAAATTTCACGCTCTCATTCCCATACGCACAGCAAGATATAAAATTTATTGAAGCAGAGATAAGAAAGAGGCGCTATAAGATGATAAAATCAAAAGAGGCAAGAGTCCCTTAAATCCGCGCTCAAAAAAACTATAAGCTTAAAAGGCGCGAATGAGCGCATAAACATAGAAATTCTAAAAAAAGACAAAGAGGGCGCGGGCGATTAAATTTAGTTCCGGATGGCGCAATGATTGTGCGCGCAGTAGCTGTAAATTTATAACATGCGGCGAAGCGGCGTAATGATCGCGCGAGTAGTAGCCGTAAAATGTACGCGTAGCAAAGCGGCGGCAACAAGTGCGCGCAAGCCCAAAAAGATGAGCCCAATGCAAGCCTAAAAAGACGAGCCGAAAACTTAAAACGAGCTAGGCGCTAAAATTTAACTCGCGATCTTAAAAACCAAAATTCCAAACCGCTCCGCTAAAATTTAGCCTATTTTTTACCTAAAATTTCGTAAAATTACGACTTTAAATTTTCAAAAAGGACGCAGATGAATAAAAGTTTAGAATTTAGAGCCGATGTCGGGATGGTCTTCGTGGCGATCGCTTTTGGGCTCGGGTATCTGCCCACCTCGCAGGCGCTTGCGAGCAACAACGTCTTTGTGCTGCTATTTTGGCGCTTTTTCGCCGCGAGTATCATCGCAGGCGCGATATTTTTCCCGAAGCTCAAAGCCATAACTTCGCGCGAGATCAAGCACGGCGCGGTGCTTAGCCTGTTTTTATTCGCGGGCTTTACGTCGCAGACCTTCGCCTTTAAATTTGCGCAAAGCTCCTCCGTAGCGTTCATTATCGGCCTAAACGTCGCGCTCGTGCCCTTCATCGCCGCGGCGCTGTTTAGACATAAAATTTACTCCTACGCCTACGCGGGCATCGCGCTTGCGGTCATTGGCCTCTATCTCATCGGCGACACGCAGCTAGGCCTCGGCAAGGGCGAAGCGCTGGCGCTAGTCTGCGCGTGCGCGTATTCGTTTCACATCGTGCTGACCAACCGCTTCGTGCAAAGCTGCGACGTAGCGGGCATCGCCTACGTACAGATCCTCTGCCTAAGCGCGCTTTGCTGCTTTGCGGCGATCTTTTTTGAAAGAGTCAGCATCGTGCCGGTGATGGATAAAAGCTTTTTCGTCGCGATGGCGGTGATCTGCCTGCTGGGAACGGTTTTTGGCTTTTTTGCGCAGGCTTTGATGCAAAAATACACGACGCCCGTAAAAACTGCTCTGTTTTTCACGCTCGAGCCCGTAACGGCGGGCATTATGGGCGTATTCGTGGGCGGCGAGAGGCTAAGCGCGATGCAAATTTTAGGCGCGGCGCTCATCCTATCTGGCGTTTTGATAAGCGAGATCGGAAGCTACCTCAGCGCAAAACGGAGCAGATCTGCAGAGACCTGATTTTGCGGCGGCGCAAATTCCATAAATTCCATGCCGCGTGGAATTTTGCGTCGTAAAATTCCGTGCTGCATAAATTTGCACGCAAAATTCCATGCCGTATAAAATTCTACGCCTTTAAAATTCCGCAACAAAATTTCGTATTAAAATTTACCCAGCAGGGGCGTGCGGCGAAGTTTTAGCGATAAAATTTCATTGATTAAGCGATACAATAGTAAAATAATGAAATTTTAACAAAGGAGCCCCTATGAAAAAAATCATCCTTCTTGTTGCCGCGCTTGCGGGCATATTGTTTGCCAAAAGCGTAGAGCTCGCCACGCCGCCCGATCATAAAGACGGCGTAAATCACCTGGAATTGGTGCTGATCTTAGATAAATCAGGCTCGATGAGCGGGCTTCTACTCCATATATAATAGGGGGATCTCTTGGGCTAGAATGGGAGGGCATCCCCTGAGCTAAAGCACACACGTGCTACAGACCTGGGGAAGGGAGGCTAGCTAGTACCAGCGGGAAGGCTTCCCCGAAGAGAGCGGGCCGTGAGTTCGAGACCAAGCAGGCCTACCCTATCAGTATAGGAGGGGAGCACGCCTATAGCTGGCTACGCCTTCTCCTCCCAGCTTCGTGGGGAGAGAAGTCTGAGGCGGTCGGGAGGGAAGCTCTCAGCAGAGCGGGTATTCTGACCGAGGCTTGGGGGAGAAGGGGCTCTGAGTGTGACGGGGAGACGGGCGGGAGGAAGGCATGGGCGAAGGCCGTAGCGGAGCAAACTTCTATCCCTGTGGCTTAGGGCGACTCTGCCCCAGTTTCTTTATCTTTGTCTTACTGACCCTCAGGCAGAAAAGACAAACAAGATATATCCTATGAAGATCAATCGTTGGGTGGGCCTAGCCTTCCCAGTCCTACTCACCACCCTACTAGCCCTCTCGAGCTGTAAGTCCTCTTCCACCAAAGGCTCTGTACTCCAGCAGAATGCCATCGGGAAGCCTGGCGAACTGATGCTCGTCATGGGGAAGGAATACTTCGAGAGCCCGATGGCTCAGGAGCTCTATGACCTGCTGGAGGAGGACGCTCCCGCCCTGCCCCAGAGCGAACCTTCGCTACGCATCTCCCGCGTACCGACCCAGTCCTTCAAGGGGACACTCCAGCTCGTGCGCAACGTCTTCCTCCTCGACATCGATCCCCAGCGCTACAGCAAGGTCTCCCTCAAATACAGCTACGACGACTGGGCTACAGGACAGGTGGTGGCACGCCTCACCTCCCCCAGCCCCGACTCCGTCCGCTCCTACATCAAGGCCAACGGCAATACCTCCAGCGACTCTCACTACACGCTCCCCCTTGTCAATCGTTCCGA
>NZ_CALKTL010000139.1 GCF_937997405.1 uncultured Campylobacter sp.
ATGGAGAACAAACGCAGGGATTTTCTTAAAAAATCTCTAAAAATCGGCGCAGGGCGGAATTTAAAGGTAGTCCGAAAGATTATGAGCCCTATGATGCTGCGCCCGATAAGCCTGCGGTGCTAAATCCCTTTTTTAGAGGATACCACTATCACATAACGGGGCTGCATCACGGCGCGAAGGGCTTTCCGACCGAAAACGAGCAGATCGTGGATCGCTCTATAAAAAGGCTTTTTAATAAAATTTCGGCGCATGAAGATGAGATCGTGCAATACGAGGAATTTATGCTAGATGACGCTGATGCTTGCATCATCGCCTACGGCAGCGTTAGCCTAGCAGCAAAAGACGCGATTTTAAAGCTACGAGGACAAGGCGTGCGTGTGGGACTTTTTCGCCCGATCACGCTGTGGCCAAGCCCTGTGCGCAAGCTAAGAGAGCTAGGGGAGAGATTTAATAAAATTTTGATCGCCGAGCTAAATTTAGGGCAGTATCTGCTAGAGGTGCAGCGCGCTTGCTTGAGAGATGATTTTAAGACGCTTCTTAAGGCAAACGGCAGACCGATCAGCCCTAGCGAGATTATCGAGAAAGTAAAGGAGCTTTAAATGGCGTTTGATTACGATAAATATCTAAGAACGGACAAGATGCCTACGCTTTGGTGCTGGGGCTGCGGCGACGGAGTGATCTTAAAAGCGATCATCCGCGCGATTGACCGCATAGGCTGGAGTATGGACGATGTGTGCGTGGTAAGCGGTATCGGCTGTAGTGGCAGGATGTCGAGTTACATAGACTGCAATACCGTCCATACGACGCACGGACGCGCGATAGCTTATGCTACGGGTATCAAGCTTGCAAATCCAGGCAAACACGTAATAGTAGTCACTGGCGATGGTGATGGGCTTGCGATAGGGGGCAATCACACGATCCATGGATGCCGCCGCAATATCGATCTAAATCATATCTTAGTAAACAATTTCATCTACGGGCTTACAAACTCGCAGACGAGCCCTACGACGCCGCGAGGGTTTTGGACGGTTACGGCACAATACGGCAATGTCGATCCCAGCTTTGATGCGGCAAAGCTTGCGATCGCTGCCAGGGCAACTTTTGTCGGACGCGAGAGCGTGACAAATCCCGAAAAAATCGAGCGACTTTTGGCTAAGGGCTTTGAGCACGAGGGTTATAGTTTTTTTGATATTTTTAGCAACTGCCACGTAAATTTGGGTCGTAAAAATAAAATGAGCGAGGCGGTGCAAATGCTAAAGTGGCTTGATTCGCGCACGATTTCCAAAGCAAAATTTGACGCTCTTAGCGAGGATGAGCGAGTGGGTCTATTTCCGCTTGGGGTTTTACACGAAGATAATGAGCACACCGAATACACAAAGGCGTATCAAAAGGTGATAGATGCCGCACAAAGCGGCGAAGCGATAAATTTTGAAGGACTAAGATGAATCAATTAAGATTTGTGGGAGTGGGCGGTCAAGGCGTGATTTTAGCAGGCGAAATTCTAGCTGCGGCAAAGATTGCACACGGCGGCTATGGAATCAAGGCATCTACGTATACCTCTCAGGTACGTGGTGGGCCTACGAAAGTGGATATTATCTTAAGCGATGAAGAAATTCTATATCCTTACGCGAGCGAGGGCGAGATCGATTTCATGCTTGCAACGGCGCAGAGCAGCTATGATGCTTTCAAAAATGGCGTGAAAAAAGGCGGCGTGATCGTAATCGAGCCGAATTTAGTAGCGCCGAGCGATGAGGATAGGATAAACTTTAAAATTTATGAAATTCCAATCATTACCATCGCAAAATACGAGGTTGGAAATGTCATCACTCAAAGTGTCGTGGCTCTAGCGATCGCAGTAGAGCTTAGCCGCTGCATGGATGTAGGGCTCGTAAAAGAGCAAATGCTCCGCTCTGTGCCCGAAAAAACCCGCGCGCTAAATGAAAAGGCGTATGATTTGGGCATGAAATACGCGAGAGAGGTTTTTGAGACGGAGTAAAATTTTATGGCAGCGAAACGATAGAAGTGGGCGGTAATATTCTAGCGGCTTTATTCTTGCTTTTTTTTGCGAAGTGCATCAGCTATAAGGATGAAATTTATCGCGTTGTTAAAATTTTTATTTTGGTACAAGTATACTCATCGCTTTTCTTAAAGGATTACACTCACTATCGCTTAGGCAAATTTCTAATTACTCCTTTATCTTGCAAGAAAAATCCTTCTTGTCGCTGTTTTTTCCGTAACAAACCTTCTCAAAGTAACCGATAGCCCTATGTATATTTCCGCCGTAAAATATTTCATTCCCTGCTAGCAAAAAGCAATAATACATCATATCCGCCTCGCAAGCTTTCTTTAATGCTGAAACGGAATCTTTATATCTACCCATTGTAACCAAAAGCACCGCGCCGAGCGATCCGCAGCTTTCGTAATCTCCGCTATCGTACTTTTTGGATAAAATTTCGACCAGTTTCGTGCATGCGCTATATTTTCCATCGCCGCTATCACACTCTAAATTTAGCTCTTTTTCCTCCCAAGTTTTGAAAAAGCTCGAATCCATGGGTCTTGCCATACTAGAGCATATTGAAAATATCAAAGCCAAAACTATAAATTTAATTTTCTGCATTTTCTCTCCTATTTAAAATTTTGATATATAAAGTGGCTTTTTAAATAACATCATCTTACGCTTTTTAACAAAATTCTTGCTTTTTTTATAGGATTGCACTCGCTATCGTTTAGGCACTTTTCCAATTCCTCGTTTATCTTGCACGCTTCGTTTTTATATACGCTATCTATTCTTTTGCATGCCTTACCAAGATATTTAATTACCAAATTTACATCTCCGCCATAGTGTATTTCGGTCGCACTTAGCATATAGCAGTAGGTTACTACGCCGGCCTCACAAGCTTTTTTATAAGCGGAGGCGGAGTCTTCATATCTATTGGAGTCGAAAAGCGCTATGCCGAGCGATCCACAGCTTTCATAATCTCCGCCGTCGCACTTTTTGGATAAAATTTCGACTAGCCTCGTGCATGCACTGTATTTTCCGTTGCCGCTATCGCAAGCAATCGCTAAATCTTTTTCCTCTTTGGTTTTTAATAAATAATCCAAGCCTTCCGCTGCCGCAGCAGGGATTGCCGCAAATGCCGCCACAAGCGCAAGTAGCCAAATTTTAAGATAGAATTTTTTCATCGCACCCTCCGTTTCTAGGCGGCGATTATATATTAAAATATTTTAGCGGGCTCTTAAAATTTTGCAGAGTTAAAATTTCGATCACTCACTAAATTTAGCGGCGCTATTTTTGTAAGCCGCGCCGCTTCGGGATTTAAAACGCCGCTTTTAAATTTTTAAACATCGCGGTGAAATTTTAAAATTTCACCGCAAGCTTTGGGCGGCTTTAAATTTAACATACCGAGTTCTGTTAGCATCCAGAGTTTGGCTGCACCCGCGTTTCGCTGCCCGTGTGGATCAGCAGAGCCTTGCCGCGTCTAAATCTGCACGGCGGATCGGCTTGCACGGATGAGTACTCCTTGCCGTTTAGCTTGTAGATGATGTTGGAGCCTTGCACCGTCTTTTGGGAGTTTTGGATCGCATCTCCGGCGACCGCGCCCACTACCGCGCCGCCTACGAGCCCCACGGTCTCAGCTAAGCGCCTGCTGCTGCTATGTTTGCCGAGCTTATGCCCGATGACCGCGCCCGTAGTTCCGCCCGCGACGCCACCTAAAATTTTACCAGTATTGCCCTCGGAGCGCTCTACGTTTATTTTGGCGGGCAGGACATCGACGATCTCGATCCGATCGCTCTGCCTCATGCGGTTCGTCTCGCTCGCGTCATAAACATCTCCACCATATCGATCCTGCGGGGTCGCGCAACCACAAAGTGCGATCGCTGCGATCAAACATAATGTAAAATTCTTCATGTTTTCTCCTTTGTAATGAGCTTGACGACATTATACTGCGGGTTTTTATACGAGCGGTTAAGCGGCGGCGTTAAAATTTACCGGCTCGCTGCCGCTTAAAATTAGCTGGATACGAGGCATTGTGCCGTATCTGGGCGCCTTATAAAATTTTTATTTCACTCAAAATTTATCTTATTTTGTTAGAATCATTCTTATTTTTAAGGAGAGAAAATGAAAAAACTATTAGTTTACGCCACCAAAGGCGGCGATACGAAAGTCGTGAGCGAATATATCGCTTCAAAGCTCGGCTTTGAGATCAAGGAGGCCAAAGAGCTAAATGAGGAGGATTTGGCGGGCGCTAGCGCGGTTATTTTTGCAGCTTCGACGCACGGCGACGGACAGATCA